>JBFZEO010000403.1:0-4030 GCA_041306845.1 Spirochaetota bacterium | reverse complement strand
CGACAAACTCAGAACAATTTTTGTTTTTAAGAAAAAGGTGTAGTTCAGGATAAGGAAATTATTTTTTTTAACTTTTATTACATTCACACTGACGCTTGCTAGTTATGCATATGCGGATACTGTGGATAATCCAGGAAAATTTGTTTCAGATCAGTTCTCTGCTAATTACAAGATGTTCTCCGCTGTGGTTTCCGGGGAAAAAAGTGTTGACGGGAATACGTCCGCCGTATACAAATATGATAATAACAAGATTTTATACGAGACTATTTTTAATCAGGATTTTCAGATAGAGCTCGGTCACTCTCAAATACACAAGTTTTTCGTAAGACTGCTTGCTTCCAGGCAGGATATATATATTTCAGAGCTTTTTGTGAATGGTAAAGTTCCATACTATTTTATAGGAAAAAAAGGTACAGACGGTTATTATCTTGTTTTATATAAAATAAATATGCCTTCTGCTGATTATGTAATTGCTGATGAAACAGGTACTGTTATAATTAATTCCGGATATAAGGACGTAGAATATAAAGAGATGCTTGGCGTAATTAAAAGCAGTGATTCTGATAAAATAAATAAACTTCACGAAATTAATATAAATGGTAAAAATAAATATTTTTTTACAGTTAAATAATATATTTTACTGTTTATATAATGTATTTTGTGTTATCATTTTGTTGTTTAAAACAATGTCTTATACGTTTGTCTGTTGCTGATCGTGTTTTAGAAGCACTTTTTGTCTTATTATTATATAAAATCGGAGATAACTATGAGGGGCAAAATAATTGCTATTACTAATCAAAAAGGCGGGGTAGGTAAGACTACCACTTCCATTAATCTTGGAATTTGTGTTGCTATGCAGAATTATAAAGTTTTGATAGTTGATTTTGATCCGCAGGGAAACTGCAGCTCAGGACTCGGCATAGATAAATCAAAAGGAACCGTATATGATGCGATGTCAGGTACTATTCCACCAGCAGAGTGCATTAAAGAGAGTTCTGTTAAAAATTGCTACGTAATGCCGGCTAATATTGATCTTACCGGTGCTACAGTTGAGCTGGTTAACGAGAAAGACGGATATTTTTATCTTAAAAAGATGTTAAATCAGGTTAAGAATGATTTTGATTTTGTGTTTATTGATTGTCCGCCCTCTTTAGGGATATTGACTCTTAACAGCCTGGTAGCTTCTGATACTGTACTTATTCCAATACAGACGGAATTTTTTGCCCTTGAAGGTTTAACTCAGCTTGTTAATACTATAAATTTAGTTAAAAAAGATCTTAACCAGTCACTTGCCATCGAAGGTGTTGTTCTTACAATGCTTGACAAGAGAACTCATTTGACAGATGAGGTAACAAAGAATGTTGTGGGGTATTTTGGGAAAAAAGTCTACAAAACCATGATCCCGCGTAATGTAAGGATAGCAGAGGCACCCTCTTTCGGAGTACCTGTTATTATGCATGATAAAAGTTGTGTAGGTTCTATGGCATACGAACAACTGGCAAAGGAGTTTGTTGATGGCCAAAAATAGAGCTTTGGGCAGGGGGCTTGATTCTCTGATGAAGTTGAATGTGTCGGACGATGACACTGGAACTCCGGCTGAGAGTCAG
Organism: Spirochaetota bacterium; assembly: GCA_041306845.1. Lineage (GTDB taxonomy): Bacteria > Spirochaetota > GWE2-31-10 > GWE2-31-10 > GWE2-31-10 > JBFZEO01. Next base: position 2,423 of record JBFZEO010000403.1, on the reverse strand, counting down.
GATCACGTTGCTGCGGGGTTTGTAGAGCTTGATATTGATAAGGTAACTCCGAATCCTAATCAGCCGCGTAAAGATTTTGAGAATGAGTCTCTTGAGTATCTGTCTCAGTCAATTAAAACCTTTGGAATAATCCAGCCCATCACTGTTGCAAAATTTGGAACTACCTATGAGATCGTAGCCGGAGAGAGGCGTTACAGAGCTGCCAAACTTGCAGGTCTCGATAAAATACCTGTTATTATCAAGGATCTTTCACGGAAAGAACAGTTTGAACTCTCGATTGTTGAAAATATCCAGAGAGTTGATCTCAATCCGATAGAGGAGGCTCTTGCCTATCTCAGCCTTATTGATACATACAGCATAACTCATGAACATCTTGCCGGGAGAATGGGCAAGAGCAGAACATCAATCACCAACACGATGCGTCTCCTTAATCTTGATCCGCAGATACAGCGATGGTTGATAGAGGGAAAAATATCATCCGGACATGCGCGGACTATTTTGTCCATACCAGACAAAACAAAACATATTCCCTTTGCCAATTGGATCATAGAAAGAAATTTATCAGTCAGAGAAGCTGAAAAACTTTCTAAAAAATGGCAGGACGAGGAAAAAACCGGAGAGTATCAGACAGCCGGCGGTACTGAAAAGAAAAGGGAACTAAAAGAGATTGAGTTAAAGTATGCTGAGGAAAAGTTGTCAAGTAAACTTCAGACTAAAGCTATTATTAATGGTAACTCAAAGAACGGTAAGATTGTTATAGAATATTTTTCGCTTGAAGAGCTGGAACGTCTCATGGAAGTTTTTGGCGTAAATGTAGGCGATTCTTAAAAATACACGTTATTATTTAAAAAAATCTATTTAATTTTTTTTATAAATTCCGAAAATAACTTATGGATAAAATCAATTTTTGTTTTATTACTCTGATTTTATCCGATCTAAGTTTTTTGGGAGGATTAAAAATGGTAAGATCATTATGGACGGCAGCAAGCGGAATGAACGGTCAGCAGTTTAATATTGACACGATATCAAACAATCTTGCGAACGTTAATACGACAGGGTTTAAGAAGACAAGAGCTGAGTTTGAGGACCTCTTGTATCAAAATCTGAGACTTGCGGGTACTCCGTCAAGTTCTATTACTAATTACCCTACAGGAATTCATGTCGGTCTCGGGGTAAAAACAGCATCTACACAGAAGATTTTTGAACAGGGCGCTCCTCAAAATACAAATATTAAAACAGATCTTGCAATTGAAGGTGAAGGTTTTTTCAAAGTACAGATGTATGACGGAACTGTTGCCTACACAAGAGACGGTGCGTGGAAGATTGACTCAAACAGACAGATGGTTAGTCATAGCGGATATAAACTTGAACCGGAGATAATATTACCGGAAAACTTCCTTATGGATTCGATATCAATAAGTAAAGATGGTAAGGTTACATGTAAAGTTGGCGGTAGTGATGATACACTAGAAGTTGGCGATATAAATCTGTATAGATTTGTTAATCCGGCGGGACTTACAGCGATTGGCGATAACCTTTTTAAGGTATCCGATGCGTCCGGTTCCGAGATTGAGGGGATTGCCGGTTATAATGGAATGGGAAAACTCCACCATGGATTTATAGAGATGAGTAACGTAAAAGTTGTAGAAGAGATGGTAAACATGATAGTTGCACAGAGAGCCTACGAATTGAATTCAAAAGCTGTTCAGACGTCCGATTCCATTCTTAATACAGCAGTAAATCTAAAAAGATAACAAATGGGGATTTTAATTAACCGGTTCAAAAATAAAAATATTGATGTAAAATTAGTTTTCATAATTCTTATGTTTCAAGTGGTTTTTTGCATGTCGCCGGTTAATATAGTTTTAAAGGACAAATTTTATAAAGATGCGGATAAACTTACTCTGCAGGATATTGCTCAGAACGATTTGCCGGATGACGTAGGCGGGATAATTATTCCGCTTTCTACCGACGGCAACTGTAAGGTGACAGATGTTTATCTCTTGTCTATAAAAGAGATTGCATTGATAAAGGATATTACGATTTCCGGAAGTTTTGTGCTTGTGGAGAATGGGGCTGAGGCGGAGAGTGATAATTTACCCGAGTCCAACCCATATGGGTTGAACAGCATAGTCGATAAAATACGAAGATATCTTGCCGGCTTTGTACCCGGAGGTTCAAGGCTCGACCTTATGATTTTAAATCCGTCTGTTCTTGATCGGTTGAATGAAATTCCTCTCAATGAAATCGTTATAAACTATCCTAAAATTGAAAAGGGGCTTTCTGATCTTGCAAACTTGCATCTCATTAAAATAAAACATCATGGGATCTCCTATGATCTGGAAATCTCTGTCAATTTATTTAATAAGGTTTATTTCACTAAAGAAAAAAAGTCAAAAGACGAAATTATATCTAAGGACGAT
>JBFZEO010000401.1:0-7531 GCA_041306845.1 Spirochaetota bacterium | reverse complement strand
GTCGTTGCCGGGTTTTTTATTTTTTAATACAGATTATGTTAAAGAAAGTGCCAATTGTAAATTATGACCATAGGGGTAAAAGTTACAAACGAAATATATCATTCCACACAAAAATATCAGTACAACAGATAAAACAGCCATTCCAACACAAAAAAAATAGCCCGAAAAACGGGCTGAGTTCAATATATCGAAAGATGGTTAATTTGTTTTTCTTAGTAAGAATGCTCCTCTATCACCGTATCTGAATAATTTAGCGGATTTATCGAGAAATAATTTGAATCTTTTGTTTATCATGCCTGATGTGAAGCCGCTGCCGAATCTGGTGCTCCCATATATTTTTAAATTATACTTGTCTGATATTTTTAAGAGACCCTTTGTTGATGGAATGTTTAAGTGTTCGTCAGGCATCAGGAATCTCCATTCTCCACCGAAAAACTTCGAAACAATCCCGGAAAGCGGAACCTCTATGATAATGTTTGCCGATGGAGATGTAACGCGGTTTATGTGGTAAAAGAGTTTATCAAGATCTGCAACGTGTTCGAGTACGTTAAATAAATAGAGATTATCAGCATAAGAATCCTCAATATCCGAAAGAGAACCTTTGATTGTAGTTACATTATCAAAATTAATTCTGTCGAGAAGTGATTGCGAAACATCAATACCGATAGTTTTTGAACTGCCGTTAGCGTTGAGGAACTGGAGGAAGTGTCCGTTTGCACATCCGAGTTCAATATTTACGGCATTTTTTACATTCTCAATGTTAAATCCTATTTCGCTTAATGTTTTATATCTCTCGTCAAAAAAAGGTTTGAGATTTTCATTAGATAGGTATCCCGGGTTCATAATCTCTTTTATTTTATTGTAATTTTCATAGTAATCATGCAGTGTCTGCGGATCAGGGAAATTGTTTTGAATGATAGACTTACACTTCGAACAAACCGAATATGATATTTCAGACTTTGAGATTTGAGATTTCACAGTCATTGTTTTTTTTGAAGAGTCAGAACCGCAGAATTGACATTTTATCATACCGTTGCTTCCTGCAAATCTGTAATCAGTTTATTATAGTGCAGTTCATCGCTTAGATTGAACATTTTTTTAACATTCTCATCGACAGAACCGAATGGAGTGGATATGCCAAAAAACAACCACAGTGCGATTATATCGGCAAGATATATTGTATTTATCATGGTCGGATCTTTGCTGGTTGATGCTGCAGGAGTGTGATGGTTGCAAATTACATCGGTCAGTTCATCTGGAAAGTTCCATTTTTTTGCCAGTTCAAATCCGATAAGCTCGTGATTTTGACCGTTAGTAAGTTCCTCAATAATTCTTATCGGTATGTTTTTCTGGTGACAAAGCTCATTTATTTTTACTAACAGTTCCTCGTTTATCCCCATAAGTACGAGCATCCCGATATTATGGAGAAGTCCGCCTACGTAGATGTTTTCAAGGATATCTTTGGAGGTTATGTTTTTGGCAAGGTGGAATGATATTCTTGCTACCAACTCAGAGTAGTCGAATATCTCCTGTAGTTTTTTCCCTTTATATCTTTGATTAATTACTGATTCCATTCCATATGAGAACACTATGTTTTTTATCCCGTTGATACCGATTATTTTGATAGCATCGGTTAGATTGGAAGTCGTTTTGCCGGTGGAAAATATTGCTGAATTTGAAAATTTTATAATCTTGCCAGTTAAACTAACATCTTTTATTATTTTAAGTGATAATGTTTTAAAATTTACCATAGGATCTTTTAATTGTTCCTGGATATTTTTGATATGTTCCGGAAAATCGGGGATCTCTTTTATTTCTGAAATAATATAGTTGTTAAGAATATTCTTCTGTTCGATTGTTACAAGGGAGAGCGGAATGGTTAATTCTGCCTGTGTTTTATCAGCCATTGGTTTTATGACATAGTTTTTCTCTGATAAACCGAGCTTTTTCAACATTAAAACTGAGATTATTATTCCAAGACCGGCGCCCTCCTTGTTCTCGGATACCATCTCGATAGCGTCTTCTATACTATTAAATTCTCTGGCATTAATCATTTTCAGTCTTATTATCTCTTTTTCTTCATCTACAATCGGAGTGTTATTTTCAACATTTATCGTAAAACTGTCCTCATTTAGTTTAAATGTTGTTTTTACGTAGAATGCGGATTGTTCGAGGGTATCCTGAAATGAGCTGTAATTATTTATGTAGTTTGTTTTAAATCGAGCCATTCCGTCAGAATAAGACTTCTCGTTGTTGATATCTATTTTGTTTTTATCAAAGTAAAGTCTTTTAATATTGGCTTTTATTGCATTATTAATTATTTCACGGTACATATAGTTTATATATTCAAAGATAAACTCTTTACCGATCTCCTTAAAGAATATATTAAGAATTCTCGAGTGTGCCTCCTCCTCGATAGCGGTAAGCCTCTTTGTAAATACACATATGTGAAAATCTTTGTTAAAATCATCAATCAATTGCTTTTCATTGATGTTACTGATTTTATAACAGGTCATTTAGGGGAACTCCTTTCGATCGAAAATCATTTACAATTTCTATCCCTTTAGATGTTCCGATATAGTCGGCACCGTTTCTCAGCATTTCAAGAGCAGACTCGAAGTCTCTTATACCGCCGGAAGCTTTTATTGTTGCTCTATTCTGGATTGCCTCTCTGATTATCATTATGTCATCAGTGATTGCACCTCGTGATGCGAATCCGGTTGATGTTTTTATACAATCCGCTCCAGATTTTACAGCGATATTTGATGCTTTTATTATCTCTTCACGTGTTAGATATGCTGTTTCGATTATCACTCTGAGTTCATTCACGCCGATTATTTCTCTTATTGTCCCAATCTCATTTTCTAAATAACTGTACTCTTTTGACTTCATATAGCCGATGTTAAATACCATGTCGATTATGGCTGCACCGTTGCTTACAGCGTCCTGTGCCGAGTACATCTTAGATTTTATCGTGTCGCTGCCGTTGGGGAATCCTATAACTGTGCAAATCTTAGTCTTGCCATTTAAAATCCTTGATGCCGCAGTGACAAATGACGGATAGAGGCAGATCGAGTTAAAGTTATACTCGGCCGATTTGCATATAAAATCAGTTATCTCTTTTAGAGTTGAGTCAGGTTTTAAAAGCGTGTTGTCAATTTTTGAAGCAATACTCAATTTATCTTCCTATATCTTTTCTATAAAAAGATCCCTCAAATTTTACTTTACCGGCCAATTCATAGGCTTTCTTGAGAGCCTCCTCTTTAGTTTGTCCGGTGGCTACAGCATTCAGCACGCGCCCGCCGTTTGTAGTTATCTCGTCACCTGAGTATTTTGTACCGGCATGAATGTAATCGGTATAGCTTGTATCAAAATTTATTTTTATCCCTTTTTTATATTCCTCGGGATATCCGCCGGAGGCAATCACGACAGAAGCTGCGAATTCTTTCTTCCATTTAAATGATTTTCTTTTGAGATTACCGGTTGCTGCTTCATAAAATACTTCAGCAAGGTCATCGTCAAGGAGCGGCATGATAACCTGAGTTTCCGGATCGCCGAAACGGCAGTTAAACTCAACAACCTTTGGTCCTTGAGGAGTTATCATGAGTCCTACATAAAGAACTCCTCTGTAATCAAATTTTTCCTGTTTAAAACCTTCTTTTATTTTACTCATTATATTTGTTTCAATTTCGGCGAGGAGTTCATGAGTCAGTGATGAATGGGGAGCGTAGCATCCCATTCCTCCGGTATTGCCCCCTTTGTCCCCGTCAAATGCCCTTTTATAATCCTTAGCTGCGATCAGTCTCACAAAATTATCACCGTCACACAGATAGAATATGCTCATCTCTTCGCCCGGCATAAATTCTTCGATTACTATTTTTTCCCCTGCCTGCCCGAGTTTTTTCTTTATAAAAAAGTCATCGAGTGTCTGGAGAGCTTCGTTCTTATCTGCCGGTATTACGACTCCTTTGCCGGCAGCCAGCCCGGATGCTTTTATAACTGTAGGATATTTATTGAGTTTTTCTATATAATCTTTAGCAGTTTTATATTCTTCAAAAACAAGGAAAGGGGCTGTCGGTATGTTATATTTTGACATAAATCTTTTTGAAAATATTTTACTGCCCTCAAGCATCGCCCCGCGCTGGTACGGTCCGAACGTAGGAATGTTGTATTCGAGGGCAAGATCGGCGAGCCCTTCAACCAGAGGAACTTCGGGACCGCAAACAATCATATCGATCTTGTTATCGCGAGCCCAAGTTACAATCGAAAGATTATCATTCTTAACAGAAGGTATTTCGGCTATGGACTGAATGCCGGGATTACCCGGTATGGCGTACAACTTCTCGCATTTTGGCGAATCGTATAATTTTTTTGCTAAGGCGTGCTCTCTTCCGCCGCTTCCGACTAATAATATTTTCATGGATCTTAACGAACCCCCGTTTTGATTGATTATATAAGGTTTATACTATAAAAACAGTTATCGGGCAAACATTTTTGATATCTCAGTCCAATCTATTTTATTTTGTAAAAAAATCGATTTTTTGTGAATGAAAATGGAGTTTTTTTAATTAATATTATTATGAACTTAAATAGAGAAATAATTAAACTAATGTTTACAGATGGGGTAGGCAATTATCGGATAAGAAAATTTATTGAAGAGTATAATTGTCAGATAATCGAGACAGCATCTCAATTCTCCCAAAAATATAAAATAAGTTCCTATAATGAGCAGATGGTTCATGATTTATCGGAAAGATTGCTTGATAATATGGATAGTCTTAGGATAGGAGTTGTCGGATTTAACGATATTTTATTCCCGGAAAGACTAAAAGCTATTTTGCCCCCTGTTAATATGCTGTTCTCGAGGGGAACTTTTTCTGTGAAAAGTAGAATGTGCGGGGTTACCGGAAAAAGGATTATTAGTAATGCTGAAATTGCACTAATCAGCAGTGTTGCCAAAAATATTGCGGGAAGGCAAGTCGGAATCGCTGACGGGATGGCGCTTGGCACAGATGCTGTTTTTTTACAGAGTTACATGAGGGCAGGCGGGGAGGGGGCGATAGGCGTGCTGCCGTGCGGGTGCGATGTTGTTTATCCGCAGTATAATGCATTTTTATTTGATAAAATTTTATATTCTGGCGGAATGTTGATTTCGGAGTATTTTATCGGAAGTTATCCGGAGAGATATAAATTTGTGATGAGAGACAGGATAATCGCCGGATTATCTGACATTTTACTGGCTCTTGGGGTGGAGAATGATAGTGGTACAAAAATTACAGCTGATTTTGCAGCAAGTTATGGGAAGAGGATTATTAATCTGAAAGAGGGGAATTTAGATAAAATAAACGGCATATTTAAAAACCAAAGTGATTTTTAAATATGCCGTTTATAAAAAAGTGCTCGGGATGAGACTCGAACTCACAAGAGCTTGCGCTCACTAGTACCTGAAACTAGCGTGTCTACCAATTCCACCACCCGAGCTTATTTCTTAACCGTTTTATTATTTACACCGGATATTTTATCTTTTATCTTTACGATAAATCTCTCAATATCAAGTTTTATAAAATCCATGTACTTTATATCATTTTTTGAAAAAAAGTCCATACTTTTACCGGAATAAAATAGGATTTGAAATTTTTGGATAGCGGAATTGTCCGGTATCCAGCAGGATAGATTATTTTTAAGTGTCAATTTAGAATTATATTTTCCGAAACTTCCCTTGAGAGTTGTCGTGTAGAAATCTCTATCCGGTTTAAAGTTATTTATTTTGAGAATGTACATTATTTTCATGAAATCTTTTTCATTCAGATCAGTATGAACGAGTTTGGTAATCGCCTTGAAGAGTACAGATGAAAGTTCAATATTCCCATTCTTTGAAATTGTCCATGATTTTACGACTGCTTTTTTAAGGAAAATCTGCTGGCGTTTACACCTTTCTATGTCGCCGAATTTAAAACTCCTGTTTCTAATCCACTGAATCCCAAGTTTCCCCTTAAGATCTTTATCTGTCGAAACACCGCCGATTATCGATAAGAAAGCCTCAAAACTTCTGAAATTGTCGATAACCAACACTTTGTAAATCGGACTTCCGATAATCGTTTCCACGCTATTTTTAAGTCCGTCAAGTCCTCCCCAGTAGAGTGAGTGTCCTATCTTATCGCTGTAAGTTTTATTGCGGTATACGGTGTCAATGAGTGTGTCGCGGGGGATTGATATTGAGAGAATTTTACCGTCTCTTGAAATCCGTAAAACTATAATTACATCGGCTCTTGATTTGTTTTCATGAAAGTTTTTTTTATCGGAACCGACAATCAGCAGATTGATCCCATCGCCCCATTCTGTACTCTCAAGGCTGTCTAGGTCGTCTTTATAGTCGAGATCTATAGCAGTATGAGCTCTCTCCTGATTGTATCCGGTGTATGAAAAGTCGGCAGATTCATTATAGACACTGTTTATTTGTTCTATCGGTTTGTTATCATATTTTAATGTAGTTTGCGTCACCTTATCGATCATTGCAACGTAGTGCAGAAGCTTGAATGCGTTTACCCCGGCGATAAAGATGATAAATGTAAGTACGATTAAAAGTAAAATTTTACGTAAAATGCTGTAGAGTTCTTTTTGTTCCATATATGTTTTTATCGGTCAAATAAAAAAAAAGTGAAATTATTACTAGAAAAACTAAAAAATAAAAAAGAAATTGAATTTTGGGTATTGTTGTGATATGTTTATTGAAGTACCCTAAAACTACTTAAAGGTGTTGAATTATGCTTGACAGAAGATCAGATAACAGAAGGAAAAATACAAGATTTCAGATTGATGTTGACGGTTATTATTATACAGGCGGCAAGTGGATCAAGTGTAAAATATACGACTTGAATCTCGATGGTGCCGGTCTTAGTTTGAGACAGTTTTTTGTGAAAGATGATCCGATTAAGTTGAAATTTGGCATAGATGCGGAAGAGAGCATGTTTGATACTAAGGTTGTCAATGTGAATGGTCCTCGTATCGGAGTCCAGTTCGACGGGATAGATGAGTTTGATAAAGAATTTATCCGCAAAGTCATAAATTTCTATTCAAAAAGATATAAAATTGATTAACCCAATGCTGATGTGATGAGTTAGTTGAAATACTTAGGTGGAGAAATAAAAAAAAAGGGGGTATAGTGTGGATAATTTTGATTCGTTTCAAATTAGAAAGTTTACTTATAAAAGTGAGTTGGATAAAGCAATTCATTCTTTGGAAGGAATTTTAAAGGGAATTACTATTGATAATCAAATTAATGATAATGAAATAATTGAACTAAGATATTGGTATGACGAAAACATAAAAAGTTTAAATTTTCACTCCATCAAAGAGCTTTCCCCACTTTTAGAAGATATAATGAATAATGAAAAAATTTTCGATAGTGATTATGAAGATTTACTTTGGTTTTGTAAAAAATATTCTACACCAAATTATTACTTTGACATAATTACTTCAGATATTCAAAAATTAGAAGGGATTATTCACGGTATTTTAGCAGATAATATTA
>JBFZEO010000394.1:0-3083 GCA_041306845.1 Spirochaetota bacterium | reverse complement strand
TTCTCCGGATTCTCCAAGAGCGGATGTCAGTGATCGTGAGTATTACAAAGTCCAGCTTGATGAGCGAACTAAGGGATTATTTGTCGCTAAATCTGTCAAAAGCAGAGTTACAAAGATTTGGGGTATTCCTATGTCTTATCCGTTATCCAAAAATAACCACAAATTAAAATTGGTATTTGCAGCAGTTGAACTGCCGCTGATTATTGATGCATGGGACAAAATATTGCCTGTAAAAAGTTCGTTGATAACCCTTGCACGCCGCGGTGACGGGAGTATTCTTGCAACTGTCCCTTTTGATGAAAAACGGCAAGGTTTTTCACTGGCCGGCGGCGAGGTTTGGGAAAAGTACCTGCCGTTGAGCGATTCCGGGGTTGTGACTCTCAAGAAATCGATCATTTTTAATCAAAAGCGAATTTTGGCATGGAAAAGTATCGATAAATATTCTCTTGTAATCACAACTTCGATGTCGGTTAGTGAGGCACTTGAGAGGTGGCGGATAAATACGGCAATTACGGTAATTCTTATAATCCTATTGGGGCTGATAATATTATTCCTTTATAACAGGGTTTTTATTTTGTTAAATAAAATTAAGGAAAATGAGGAGCGCCTCCAGATTTTAAATTCTACTAAGGATAAATTATTCTCAATAATTTCCCATGATTTGAGAGGATTTTCCGGTACTCAGATGTCGTTTATACAAATCCTGAGGGAGCAGCATAAAACCATAGATGAAGAAAAGAGGGAATATATAATTGATCGCATAACTGCCATTTCAGATAAAACAAAGCAGCTGTTGGATAATTTATTGACATGGTCAAAATCACAGATGGGTTTGCTGGCGGTCAGTCTGGAGATGTTTAATCTCAAAATTTTATGTGATGAAATACTGGGATTATTATCAGAAAGTGCGCATGCAAAGAAAATCATGTTAAGGAACGATGTGCAGATAACTCTTGAAGCTCAGGCTGATATTGAAATGATGAAAACTGTTATAAGAAATCTTGTCTCCAATTCCATAAAATACACTCGTGAGAATGGGATGATAGTGATCCATGCGAGAAGAGAGCCGGGTAATTTAGTTGTTTCGGTAGAGGATAACGGCGTCGGGATGAGTGCGGATATCAGAGATAAATTATTTAAAATCGGCGCTGCCGAGTCAACTCCCGGAACAAATCATGAAAAAGGTTCGGGACTCGGATTGTTGTTGTGTAAGGATTTTATAGAAAAACACAACGGCTCGATTTTCGTCGAAAGCGCTCCGGGTGAGGGGAGTATTTTCACATTCACAATCCCTCAGCCTAAACTGTAACCCAGTCTGTAAAACTCCTTGTTTGTTATCGAGAATGGGAATTTATCCTCAAAACCCGTTGATTTCTCCCATTATCAATTAGGGATTTATACTCAAATGGGGTATTCTCATGATTATATCCTTGTAAGCAGTATTTGTTTCATTTATAATCTGACCTATCTTGGAGGTATCATAAGATGAATAATTTACTGAAATTTCTGGTTGTCATCAGTGTTTTATTTTCACTACTGACAACTGCTGCATCCCCAAAAGATCAGATTCTCACTACTACAGGTGCTGAAGTTTTCTTTGGGAATGATATAAAGTGGAAAAGCAGCGGCAAGGCAGCTTCTGTAACGGATAATGGGGAGGCGACTTTCCAGATTAAAATCAACGGATTTAAATACTCGTCGATAACTTTTTATAAAAAAGGGATAATCCGTTTTTACGCCGGTCATGATCCTATGACGCAGTTCGGCGATACTCCGGCTGTGATTAAGTTACCGGAGGTGACTGAAAGCAAACTAACATCATCAAAAAAAGATTTTGTAATTTCTGATGGCGAAAAATCGGTAGTGTTTGACAAAAAGAGCGGAGATATGACTGTTTTTAAGAATGGTAAAAGACTCTTCGTCATACCCGGAGGCAAACTAAACTTCACATCTGACGGTTTCCTGAAAATGACGATTGATTTCGAGAAAAATGCCTTATTCTACGGACTCGGAGAAAAAACCGGCGGTTTGACGAAAAACGGACATACATATAAAATGTGGAATACAGATGCTTATGGTTATCACCCTAAAACTGATCCGCTCTATGAATCAATCCCATTTTTCATCTCTTCCAACGCTTCCGAATTTACAGGATTCTTTTTAAATAACAGTTATGAGACTTTTTTTGATATGGCTAAGTCAGATCCGGAATCTGCGGTTATTGGGGCTGCCGGTGGGGATCTTGATCTGTTTATTTTTACCGGGGATAATCCCGCTGATATTGTGACCGGATACACATTCCTCACCGGTACTCACACTTTGCCGCCGCTCTGGGCACTCGGATATCAGCAGTGTAAATTTAGTTACTATCCGGACTCAAAGGTGGTTGAGATAGCTGATTCTTTCCGTAAAAGAAAAATCCCTGCCGACGTTATCTATCTTGATATAGATTTTATGGAGAAATATCAGATATTTACGCACAGCAAGGTTAATTTCCCTGATCCGGCAGGACTTATGAAAAAACTTCACGATTCCGGGTTCAAAGTGATAACGATAATTGATCCGGGCGTTAAAGTTGATGATAAAACCGACATTTACAGAGAAGGCAAGGAAAAAGGATTTTTCCTTAAAACTCCGGACGGCAAGGAGTCCAAAGGGTCTGTCTGGCCCGGAGTTTGCGTGTTTCCCGATTTTTCGCGTCAGGATGTTGTCGAATGGTGGGGCGGACTCTATAAAGGGCTGATCTCTTTCGGGATTGACGGATTCTGGAACGATATGAATGAACCGGCAGTCTTCAATAAATCAAAAACGATAGCTCTTGATACGATACATTATGATAACGGCAAGAAAACCGGACATCTGAAAAATCATAACACATATGGGTTTTATATGATAAAGGCAACTTATGAAGGACTGGAAAAACTTAGATCCGACAACAGAAATTTCATTCTCTCAAGAGCCGGTTTTGCCGGAGTGCAGAGATATGGAGCTGTCTGGACAGGGGACAACACAGCTAACTGGGATCATCTGCGGATGAATGTTACGATGGGTTTAAACATGGGGATCTCCGGTATTGCGTTTAA
>JBFZEO010000393.1:0-3023 GCA_041306845.1 Spirochaetota bacterium | reverse complement strand
GTCTCCGTAAATTTTGTAATCAAGTTCGTGACATTTCATTGTATTTCTCCTTTATTTCACTAATCTAAATCAAAAATATCTTGGTTTACAACAAATTCTTTGACACCTTTAAAAGTCAGTCGATGGATAGGCGAGGGACCGTACTTCGCAACTAAGTCTTTGTGTACTTTTGTCGGATATCCTTTGTGAGAAATGAAATTATAAACCGGGTACAGTTTATCCATCTCCTCCATGTAACGGTCACGCTCAACTTTTGCGAGTATTGACGCTGCCATAATAGCCGGTTCTATGGCATCTCCACCTATTATCGCTTTACCTTTGTATTGTTGGAATGGATATATATTCCCATCAACGTACAATTCATCAAACTTATGCGTCAGCCCCGATACAGCTCTCTCCATTGCAAGAAAAGAGGCTCTAAGAATGTTTATTTTATCTATCTCATAATGTTCACAATAGGCAACCGAATAATCAAGACACTCCGCTTTTATAATATCGTACATCTTATCACGTTTTTTGGCGGATAACTTTTTTGAATCATTCAATCCGGTTATATTTGATTTTAAGATTACTGCTGCTGCGTAAACACGTCCAGCCAACGGACCGCGCCCGGCTTCATCGACACCAACTATTAAATATTGCATAATTAGAGAATATATCATAAGATCAAAATTAAATGAATAAAATTAACTAAATATTAACATTTCTTTAATAAAAGGGATACGAGGATAAATGTGATATTTGATACATCTAAAACTTTAAATAAATTACTGTTATCAACAGAATGCATAACAATAACAGATACAGATAAGATAATCATTTTTAGTGATCTGCATCTTGGAGACGGATCGTTTAGAGATGATTTCCTGCATAATTCAGTCATGTTTTTAGATTTATTGGAAAACTATTATCTTGAGAATGATTATCTTCTTGTTTTAAATGGGGACATTGAGGAACTGCAGAGATACTCATTCAAAAAAATAGAGAAACAATGGTCCCGTTTTTATGATATATTAGCGGAGTTTAACAAGCGAAAAAAACTCATAAAAATCATAGGAAATCATGACTCTATGATAAGAAAATATCAGAGTGCTAAAATAGGAAACAGTCTGAGTGACAGCATAAAACTCTATTATAAAAACAATGAAATCTTTATTCTGCACGGACATCAAGGTTCCGCTCTTTTTAGCATATTTAACGATTTACTCGGAATTTTATTGAAAATTTTTGCAAATCCACTCGGCGTTAAAAATTTTACTATGCCTTTTGATGACTACAGAAAATATAAAATTGAAAAAAATATTTATAGATTCTCAATAGAACAAAAAAATATGACAATCATCGGGCATACTCATAGACCGCTTTTTGAATCTATGTCAAAGCTGGACAGCATCAACTATAAGATAGAGAAACTCTTGAGACGCCACAAAAAATCCTCTCCGGAAAGACGGATAAAGATAGAGAAAAAAATCAGCATTCTTAAATCCGAACTAAAAGAAATATTTGACGGTAAGAACAAAATTGACTCAATAAGCAGTATTTATAATAATATTTTAATCCCATCACTTTTTAACAGCGGATGCGTAATCGGTAAAAGGGGATTTACAGGGATCGATATAAGTAATGGTAATATATCGCTTATTCAGTGGTTTTATCCGGAATCATTGAACGAAAAAGTTGATAACAAGAAAATAAGTAAAAATTACAATAAAAAGTATTATTATAGAGTTATAAAGAGCGACAACCTCGACTATATTTTTACAAGAATAAAACTGCTTGCATGATTATATTTTTTGACATTTGTAATTATCTTTGTTATAAACTATTGTCTAAATTATCTGGCGGCATGAGGTTTTTGTTGAACATTAAACTTTTTTTTCTATTATCTGTATTTCCTATTTTCTGCTTTCAGAATGCTGATTATGTAGCTGTAATTCGAGGAGATTACAGGATATATGTAGATGGTAAATACAACGGTCTAAAAAGTCTTGAGTACAGATATAATCTGAAAAAAAGAGAGAATACCCATTCTACTGAAAATAAATTTGATGCTGATGTCTGGATAACTTCTAAACATATAGTCAATAACGTTTATCTCGGCAATACCGTTTCCGCTAATTATAGGACTTCGCTCTTATTAACAGATACAAATAAAATAATTTTAGATGAGAATGAGAAACCGATTTTTCACTGGCTGCCGGATTTATCAGATGTTGGTAAAGATGGCGTTTCGACAGATGTAATTAGCGATGATTATTATTTTTTTTACGATGGTGATGATTACTTAAAACTTCCGGCTGTTTACAAAGCCGTTTACAGTGGAATGAAAAACTATCCTGTTGATAATCAAATACATGACAGTTATCAATTTAGGATTTCGATAACATCAAATGTGTCTGATCTAAATATTATTGAAGCTAATCATGTTTATAACGTAATTTCTGAAGGCGGAGAGATATTGTACATTGAAGATAAATTTACTGAGGAGTTTATCTATAACAGCAAAAGGATTAAACGTACAGGATTTATACTCACATTCTTTAGAACTGTAGCGGCTGATGATAATGGTGAACGGATAGCTGCTATAAAGAAAGATATGGAAAATATAGATGGAGTCAAGATAGATACTAACAATGGAACGACAAAGTTAACCCTGGAGAACTTGCTTTTTGAGGCGAATTCGGATGTCTTGTTGAATGGGCAGAATGATAAAATAGATAAAATTATCAGTCTCATAAAAAGTTGGGATAAAGAGATTCTCATTGTTGGACACACTGCTTCAACGAATAATCCTGCTAATGAAAAAGAACTTTCATTAAAACGAGCCTTAAAAATATCTGAGCTGCTTACTAAGTCCGGCTATCCGCCTAAGAAAATATTTTCTGAGGGCAGGGGAGCCGAATACCCTCTAGTTCCTAATGACACAGAGAGTAATAAAGAAAAAAACAGGCGAGTTGAGATATATTTACTGAACTAAAATCATTTTATTTTGGAGAATTTTTATGATTAAGAAACTTTTGTCA
>JBFZEO010000391.1:0-3662 GCA_041306845.1 Spirochaetota bacterium | reverse complement strand
TTCTCCTACGTCACGGAGATCCGGCTTCTATAGAAAAACATTAAGAAATAAACATTTTAAAACAGTAATAAATATTTTCCGCACTAAACCTATTCCACCAAACCAGGAAAGATCTGCCCCGACACTTGAGAAATGCTGGAACTTTATAAAATGCACCTTTGACTTTTTAATCCCAATAAGTTAAAGTTCCGTAAAATAATGTTATAAACTGCTACAAGGATATTCCAATGAAGAATATAATTAAACCGTTTCTACCGGTAATAATTTTTATTATAGTAGATTATTTTTTTAAAACACCTCTTATTTCCATAGTAACTTCTTCACTATTTATTACTTACGAGATAATTTATAGTCTAATCAAGTATAAGAGGCTCGACACATCGATATTAATCGATATCGCATTCATTGGTATTTTATCTTTTTTTTCATTTGCCTTTGCCAATTCAGACAAACTAATAAAAGGCATAATTAACGACAGCCTTATATTTGCAATATTATTTATATTTGTAATCAACAAGAAAATAATCAAGTCAATAATGAAAAATTACGGATTTACAACCCGTATCGATCCGGATTTCAGATTATTATACCCGATCTTCTTCATAATTGCTGCACACATTGCCATTCTAACCTATATATATTTTAACCATATGGTAAATCTACCAACCTCCTTCATATCAGAATATCTCCTTTACATAATGTTCGGAATATATCTCATAATACTAATTGGAATAAAATTCATCATTCATAAAAACACCGAGTACTTTGACATCATAGATGAAAACTGCAAAGTTATCGGCAGAGTATCACGAAGTGTCTGCCACAACAAAACATTCCACCTCCACCCGGTAGTCCATGTCCACGTCGTAAACTCACAAGGACAACTTCTGCTTCAGAAACGATCGCTTAAAAAAGATATCCAGCCGGGTAAATGGGACACATCTGTCGGCGGTCATATATCGAGCGGCGAAACCGTTGAACAAGGAGTACTGAGGGAGTCTGCCGAGGAGCTGGGAATAAAAATTGATCTAAAAGAACTTAAATTCCTTAGAAAATATATATTCAAGAGTGAGATAGAGAGAGAATATGTGTTTTCTTTTTTATATAAATATGATAGCAAAATAAAATTTCAGCGAGATGAAATCGACGCTGTAAGATACTTTAGCCGAGAGGAGATAGCCGTTCTTGTGGTGAATGGAGAAACTACCGAAAATTTTAAATATGAGTTCCAGGTCATAGGCGACATGATCGTGTGACCGGAAATATCTGATTACTTGTCAATATCTATTAACAGCAAGAGATAGTTAACCAATAAAACTATTTAGCCGGATTAGCAGCAAGATAATCGTCGATTTTCTTGAGTTTATTATTTATAGATTCGAGCCGAAGCTCAATCATATCCTCATAATCATAGTCAAATTCGTCATTCTCAATCTTATAATTTAGCTCCTCTATCTGATCCCATCCTATATATTTATCAATTTTATATGCCTGTTCAGACCATATTTTTGTCTCTTTCCAGTAAAATCGTGCCTGTTCATAGAGATGTTTCGCTATACCAAAACTCTCCCTGAGTTCATTCGCCCACTCAATATTGTAAAAAACAACATCACGCTTGTCATACTCCCATCCCCAGTTCATATACTCTTTAGTCAGTAAAAAAAGCACATGAAATCTAAGAAGCAGTTTATATTTAACATACTCATCCCAAGTATTTGTCATAACTATCGCCTGTGTCGGATGAATGTGAGGCAGTTTCAAGGAATTCTCAAGCCAGAATATATTTCTCTTATAGTTAGTCTGGGTGGCATTCAAATTACTCTCATAAAGCCTATATATCTGTTCAATGTAAATCATCTTCTGCGGTTCAGGATTTATATAAGTCAAACATAGCAAGACAAATATGGAAATAATGTATTTTTTCATTGTATTTACTCTATAATTTAAATAATATTTCTTTTAAAGATTAAAACTATTAATATTTTCGGTATCAAATGTCGATTTATGAGTAAAATAGACAGATTTTTATAGAAAAAAGCATCTGTTGTTTGTATAATTAAACTATGAATAAGAAAATATTTATTGCTATTATTATTTTATATGTTTCGCTATTTGTTTACGCTGAGGAGGATTTTGAAAATAATTTTCTCTCAGGCTACCTCGATATGGAAAAATTCTTTCTTAATATGAACGGTGACTATGGAACAACGTTTTTCCCATTCCTACTGAAACCCTACGGCGGGCGTGATCTTGCTCTTTCCGGAGCTTTTACTGGTGTGGCTGATGATGTGTCAACTATCGAGTCAAATCCTGCCGGAACCTCCTCCCTCGATGCTACAGAGCTTTTTTTCTCTCACAGCAAAGTTTACGGCGATATAAATTATAACACAGTTGCCTACACGATGAGATTTAATGAACTCGGCATGGGACTGTCGGCACGAGTAATGTATCTCCCGTTTACCCGCTATGATATGCTTGGTAATGCATTGGGATCAAGCGTGATTAGTTACACAGTAGTTACCCTAAATGCCTCATACAATTTTTTGTCCACTTACAAGCACTTCGGTTTGGCAGTTGGCGGGAATGTAAAGCTCTATGTTTACAGTGTACCGGAGGAGATAAGTGCCGGTCAAACTTCTCTGAATGTTGCATTTGATCTTGGACTTCTGACAAAATTCAACTTTATTAAGTTTTATAATACATTCGAAAAAAACTGGGCAATAGGGCTTGCTGTTAAAAATTTGGGACCTTTTACACGAGATGAACCTCCTCCAACAACAGCTTCATTCGGACTAAGCTATAAACCTGTTGAACAATTTATGGTTTCTTCTGATATTAACTTACTTATTAACTATTCTGATCTTACCTACAAAAACTGGGGTGTTAACATAGGTCTGGAATGGAGGTTTATTAAGTTTGCCTCGATTACAGCCGGAGCTTCTATTAAGTCAAATCCTACATTCTCACTTGGATTTAATCTAAACTTGGAGTCATTGAAGGTTACAGCTGTTTATAATCCAGACCTTGTAGATTTAGCTCAGTTCACGATATCGGCAACAATTAAACTTGGAGACCTGGGACGTAAAAAAAGAATCGATGACGTAAATAATAAATATGCCTTAACTCTTAAGATGATTAATGAGGGTAAAACTTATGATGCCCAGAAGGCGCTTGAAGATATTATTTTGATTAATCCAAATTTTGACCCTGCATGGGAAACACTAACATTCTTAAAGAAACATATTGAAACTCTTAACAAGGTTAATGAGGCTGTGGAGAGGAATGAGATGCTTTTTGAATAATTTGTATTTTCAAGTTTTCTTATGAATTGTAAATTTTATCCAGCTGGATAAAATTTACAATTGAGGATTTGTTCGGACACAGTTAACAATTGAAAAAAATATATATTTTATTAATCAGAAATAGAAGTTCCTGCATTTAATATATGCAGGAGGCTATCTATGTCTGAAAATATTGATCTCATTCCATTTCATGTGCTCTTTGATAACGATCTTCACAGGACTATAAAGAAACATGCGAGGCGAAACCGCATGAACTACTCAATTTTTATCGATAAGATTCTCAGGGAGGCTATTTTTATGCTTGATAAGGCTGATTTTATGTATGGGACTTTTCCGGTTCCCAAAGATTTTAAGGAGGAA
>JBFZEO010000390.1:0-2529 GCA_041306845.1 Spirochaetota bacterium | reverse complement strand
AAATCTTTTAGCTAAGTTTATTACCATTTATAATGCTGTTTATCGTAAAGATGTTAATTATTTCAAAACAAAATATAGTGATGTCGTAATTAAAAATATAGACGGTAACAACGCTGGACTTGCATTAAAGTACTCTGAGTGGCCCGGTAACACGAGAATTATCATTCCGCTAACTGATAAAAATGGAAGAGGAGCGCTGTCATCACTTGATACCGGCGAGTTGTCGGGCGGTAAGGTGAAGGAGACTCTCAAAAAAAGCGATGATAAAGGGTTAGCTGATCGAAAAGAGCTCGTAAATCTCAAGGAGAGAGAGGTCAAACAGCAGCAGAAAGAGCTCGATAAGGATAAAAAAGAGATCGCAAAGAAAGAGAGTGTTATCCAGAAAAATGAAGAAAAAGTAACAAAGAAAGAGAGTGAACTTGATAAGAAACAGGCTGCCCTGGATGAAAAGAAGAAAGAGGCAGCAAAGATCGAGGATCCGGCTCAGAAGGAAAAACAGCTCAATGAGATTGCTAAAGAGGAAGAAAAGTTAGAAGCGGAAAAAGATAAGCTCGAAGCGGAAAAAGATAAACTTGATGCCGAGAAGAAATCTGTGGAGGATGATAAACAAAAAACATCCGAGTCAGAGAAATCGATTCAAGAAAAGACTGATGAGATAGATAAGGACAAACAAGAGATCAAGCAGGATCAGAACGAGCTTAATATAGAAAAAAATCCTCAGGCTGAAAAAGAAAAAATTATAGAACAGCAGAAACAGCTTGAAAATAAAGAGAAAACTCTCGAAGAAAAAGAGACTAAACTTGAGAAGGTTGAGCAGCAGTTAAAAGATAATAAAACAGATCCTAAAATAATCGGGTCTAATTTTTATTATCTAAAAATGAAAGAGTATCTTAATGACGGGCATTATAATAATGAGATGCTTATTATAGATGCTGTTTCAAGGACAATTAAAGTTTCATCGCCGTTTAAAGATATCTGCGGCAGAGAATATCTGGTTTTTAATGAGGGTGTTGTTGTTATCGGACACAAAGGTAAGCATGAAGCTGAGCACTTTCTGACAATCCTTGATAAAGATACACTCGAACTGAGATTTCAAGGAAGTGAAAATATCTTTTTCAGGAGCTTTGTAGAGCAGAGAGAGGGTTCCATTTTTGCAGTATTAAAAAGAAATAATGACTTTTATCTTGGTAAGTTTAATACAAAGATGGAGTTGGTTGCCGCATCGCAGGAAAAGATTGATAAAGATAGTTTTATTACTTTTTTTGATGGTAATATCTACCTGAATGGCGAATATAAGAATATTTTAATACTGAAAGGCGATGATTTGACTAAAATAGAATCAATTACTCCTTAATTTTTATATGATTTTTAATTGCACTTCAAGGTTAGGTTTTATCTATATCTTGAGGTGCATTTTTTTTGAGATCTCTTTTTATCGATAAATAATCTTGTTTTTTATATTTTATTGGTTATTTTTCTTAAAAATATGATACAATGCGGTCAGAATGGGTCATGGTTTATTTTTAACAATAAATAATGACTGCTGCTATTTTTTTTGATAAGGATGTTATGTGAGAAATATAGAAATTTTAGATACTACATTAAGAGACGGTGAGCAGATGCAGAATATTGCATATACAGCCGAGGAAAAATTGACCATATCTAAGATATTACTAAAAGAGGTTAATGTAAACAGGCTTGAGATTGCCTCTGCCCGGGTTTCTTCCGGTGAGAAGGAGACTGTAAAAAAAATCACAAATTGGGCTAAAAATAATGGTGCATTAAACAAACTCGAAATTCTTGCTTTTGTTGATTTTGACAAGTCTGTGGAATGGGCAAAAAGTGTTGGTATCAAAAGGATAAATTTACTTACCAAGGGGTCGTTGAGGCACTGCACAGAACAGCTGAAAAAGACTCCGGAGGAGCATCGAGACGATGTCAGAAAGACAATTGAATTTGCTCTTTCGGAGAATATAGAGGTGAATGTTTATCTTGAGGATTTCTCAAACGGTATAATAAAATCACCTCAGTATGTTTTTGACCATATTGATTTTTTGAGGAAATATGACGTAAAAAGGATCATGCTCCCCGATACGCTCGGCATATTAAATCCATTCAGCACGTACGATCATATCAAACTTATATGCACTAAATATCCTGATGTAAAATTTGATTTTCATCCGCATAACGATTACGGATTCGGATCGGCAAATGCATTCGCAGCTATAAAAGCCGGTATAAGCGGAATCCATGTGACTGTCAATGGGATGGGTGAGAGAGCCGGTAACGCATCATTAGATGAAGTTGTTATCGCAGCTAAGGATTTCTTGGATATCAAATTTGATATAGATGAGAAAAAGTTGTTTATTGTTTCACAATATGTTGAGACATTCAGCGGTCATAGGATGGCAAGCAACAAACCCATTTACGGGAAAAACGTTTTTACCCAAACTGCCGGAATTCATGCTGATGGAGATAAAAAGGGCGGACTCTATATGAATGCTCTTATGCCGGAGAGATTTGGAAGGA
>JBFZEO010000389.1:0-4056 GCA_041306845.1 Spirochaetota bacterium | reverse complement strand
CGATTTGTTTGTTCCAGAGGCGGAGTTTGTATATTGTTTCGGTTGAATGGAGTCCTTCGTTGATAAAGTCTGTAATTCCATTCACACAGGAGGCGGCGTCGAGGCTGTTTGCGCTGTCTATGTAGCTGTGCAGTGAGAAGTTTATCAGCCTGATCCTGTTTTTGAGGAGAATTTCCGACTTTTCTTTTATCATTGAGCCGTTGGTTGTGATGTTGACTATGAGTCCCGTCGAGCTGCTTAGTTCAAGGAGTCTGCCGAGTTCCGGGTGAAGTAGCGGCTCCCCTTTGACGTGGAGATATATATAGTCTGTGAATGGGCTTATTGATTTGAGAATGTGTGCAAATTCTGCTGTACTCATTGTTCGCGGATTGTTTGATAGCGGCGGGCAGAAACTGCAATTCAGGTTACAGATGTTTGTGATCTCGATGTATATCCGTTTAAATCTTTTCATATTTTAGGATTATCTCAAAATTTACTGATTTAGGCAACCCGCTTTTTTGAATGGTTGAGTTGGGGGTGCTCATATGAGCAGTTGCATCGGCATCTGTTTATCTCAGTTTAAATCGGTAATGGAGCGGTAAAATGTAAACTGCTCATATGAGCACTTTACATTTTACTTGATAATAGTTTCATTATAATATATGTTTAGACCCAAGAGGAATTTATGAATAATAATGACATAATGCGCAGACTGAAATACGCTCTAAACACGACAGATCAGGAGATCGTTAAACTGTTCGGTCTGGTTGGAATGGATATCACTGAAGATCAGGTAAAGAGCTTTGTTGTAAAAGAGGGTGATGCTGAATATAAGGTTGCTGGAGATAAAATTCTCAACGGAATGCTTGACGGACTTATAATAGCCAAACGGGGTAAACGCGATGGAGAGAGCGGAACTCCGGAGATAAGCTCGAGACCAATGACAAACAATGCGATCCTCAAAAAATTGCGAATAGCTTTTTCCTTAAAAGAGGACGATATGCTTGAGGTTTTTAGGCTGTCGGGGTTTGTAATGTCGCGGTCTGAGGTGAGCGCGCTCTGCCGGCGTGAGGGGCAGCACAACTACAGAGAGATGGGAGATCAGGGACTGCGGAACTTTCTTGCCGGACTTACAAAAAAACTCGGCGGCTGATCTATGTTTAGTGTAAATATTATAAAAGAGGGATTTTTTGTTGTAACTTTTGATGACTTGCAATCAACAGTTTATAAGACAGATACTAACATTCTCATAGTGAGAACAGAAAATAGAATTTATGTTTGCGACACCTATCTTACTCCGTCTATAATTGAGGCGGTTTTTAGAAATCTCGGATTGACGGGACTTCATCTGCCGGTTGTAGTAATTAATTCCCATTCTCATTGGGATCACATCGGCGGTAACGGCTACTTTGCCGGATCTGATATCTATGCGTCGAAGCGGTGTATAGAAAAATTTACTGATGAGTATCAATATAATTGCGATGAGATTGCTCATATGAGCAGCGGGCGGCCGGAGCTTGTTCCGCCGAACATCGGTATTGACGGGGATTTTTATTTTACCGATGACAGGGTGAGGATTTTTGTTTCGCCTGGGCACTCAGATGACTCAGTTTGCGTTTTTTTTGAGAATGGTAATCTCCTCTTCTGCGGTGATAACGCCGAGTATCCTATTCCCACCTACTGCACAATCACCGATGGCGGCGCGGCATATCGTGATACACTTAAGAAATATATCGATATAAACGCCGAATACTACATTCCGGGACACGGGCGGATAATGGGAATAGAGGATGTGAAAAATAATCTCACATATGTGGGGGATCTGGTTGCTGGCAATACATACGGTTTTGAAAATAGATTTGAAAAACATACGACTAACCGGCTTGCCTAAAATCGTAAAGATAGAAAACTTGCGATGTTAAAAAAAGATGAAAAACAATTCCTGATATCGCAAAAATAGTGATATAAAAGAGCAGTGTGAGCAAATGTGCTAATTTGAGGAACAATTATGAAAATTTTGATTGTTGAAGATGAATTAAAGATTGCTGAATTTATAAAACTCGGGTTGAAGGAGGAGGGATACGTTGCCGATACCTCTGGAGACGGCGAAACCGGGCTGGATATGGCGCGGACGGGAAATTATGATCTTATCGTTCTCGATCTCAATCTTCCGGGTATAGATGGTTTGACAGTGTGCAGGACTCTCCGGGCTGAAAACAACTTTGTTCCCATTCTCATGCTCACCGTCCGCAACAAGGTGACTGATAAGGTGAATGGGCTTGACTCCGGCGCAAACGACTATCTGACAAAACCCTTTGCCTTCGAGGAATTTCTGGCGAGAGTACGTGCCCTTTTGCGCAAGAATGACGGAGTGAGGGCAACAAAATTAAAGGTGGCAGATCTTGAGCTCGACCTTATAACTCACAAGGTTCATAGAGCCGGTAATGAGATCGAACTTACGTCAAAGGAATACACTCTCCTCGAATATCTCATGCAGAACGCCGGAAATATAATCACAAGAGTTATGATTATCGAACGTGTCTGGGAATACGACTTTGATCCTTTTACCAATGTAGTTGATGTCTACATCAATCATCTCCGTATGAAAGTCGATAAGGGATTTGAAAATAAACTTATCCATACTGTTCGCGGACGCGGATATACTGTAAAAGAGTAGTTGTTTTATGTGGGGAATATTATTATGAGGAATGCAATGTTTGTCAGGTCTATTAAATTCAAGAATATCTTATGGTTCATAATGATATTAAGCATCCTGTTTCTGATGGCGGGGTTTGTTTTTTATACTAATCTTGAGAAAAAACTCTACAACGATATCGATGCTTTTTTGATGGCATCTGCTGTTTCTGTCGCGGACTCTATCGACACACTCTGGGAGGATGAGCAGAATAAGGCTCTTGAACGCGGATATGTGATAAAGATCAATGAAACGATAAGGAAATATTTTTTCAAGATAATTAAAAGCTGGGTGACAAAAAACTGGGATGAAAATCCGAATTTTTTAAATATAATTGTACAGATATTTGATGAGAGAGGTAATCAGATTATCTCCTCGACAAGGGTTGACGGGTTAATGAAACTCCCCGATCATACGAAAGAGAGTGTTCTTAAAAAGAAAAATCACTTTGAAGATATTGATATCGAGGCTACGCAGGGTAAGAGTTTGAGGGTGAGAGTTTTGTCTCTTCCGAGGATCTCCTATGATGAGAACGCCAATAGGATCTCATATGTGGTCAGAGTTGCCATTCCACTCCGCACACTGAGTTTTGCCCTCACAAATATAAAGCTTTTTCTGACAGTGATCTTTCCGATTATTATAATTTTGATCTCTTTTATAGGTTTATATCTCACAAAGATGACTCTCGATCCTGTGAATAAGATGATGACAAGTATAAAGGAGATTACCGCCTATAATCTAAAAATGCGTATTGATATTCCTGAGTCGCGCGACGAGATGCATAAACTTGCAGAAACATTTAACGATATGCTTGAGAGGCTCGATAACGCATTCTCCTCACAACAGCAGCTTATAGAAGACCTGTCTCATGAGATAAAAACACCGCTCTCCGTTATAAAGGGGCAGATCGAAGTCGCAGTCAGGAGGGAACGTTCTACTGCGGAGTATAAAGAGCTGCTTTTATCGAATGTTGAAGAGATTAATCGCATTATCAAACTTGTTGAGAATCTTTTGATTATATCGATGTTTGACAGTAAGACTGTTGATAAGCATTTTAAACACATTGACCTTTCTGAACTGCTGAACTCGATGATTTATGACATAAAAATACTGGGAGAGCAGAGAAATATTAAGATTGATTATTATCCTGTTAAAAAGGTGATAATCAACGGAGATGAGGTGCAGTTAAAGAGTATGTTCCTTAACCTGTTTGATAATGCAATGAAATATAATATTGAAAATGGACGTGTGCTTGTTAAGGTGGAAAAATCTGCCGATTTTGTTTGTGTCGAGATAACCGATACCGGAAAAGGGATTCCGGATGATGAACTTCCTTATATTTTTGACCGGTACTACAGAGCGATAAAGTCGAAGAGAGAGAA
>JBFZEO010000388.1:0-9038 GCA_041306845.1 Spirochaetota bacterium | reverse complement strand
ATCTCTGTTGAGACACCGGGATTATCATTCCAGTAACCGTGCTCTATCGACCGGCAATGCAGCGGAACTCCGCGATCAGCTGTGAAGCCGGCAACAAACTCCGCCTCACGCAACGAGTCATCGCCGCGGAGGTTGTGATTGACATAGGCAGCTTCGAGAATGAACCCGAAAGTAGATCTGAGTCTGCAAAAAACATCGAGAAGGGTTACGCTGTCCCGTCCGCCAGAGAAAGCCACGATAACCCTGTCCCCAGCGCCGAGCTTGAACTTCTTGAGATTATCCGATACCGATTTTATCAGTTTATTTTCCATTGTACTTGTTCATCGCTTCTTTTATGCTGCCGGCGGTAACAAGAGCGGCTACCTCATCGATTCTGTCAAAAACCGTCTCATTCAGCAGCTTAAGGTCATCGGAGGTAAAGTCGCCGAGCACATGATTGATAAGATCTCCACCGAACTCCGGAGGATCGACCCCTATTCTCACCCGCTGATACTCCTCGCCGCCGAGATGGAGCTGGATGTTCTTGAGCCCGTTATGCCCGCCCGGACTCCCCCGCTCCCTCACCCTGATAGTCCCAAAAGGGAGAGCAATGTCATCATAAACGACAAGGAGACTCCTGCGCTCGACCTTAAAAAAGCCCATAGCCTTGACCACAGCCTCCCCGCTCAAGTTCATGTATGTCTGCGGTTTTATGAGAATGCAGACTTCGCCGTTATATAGACCTTTTACGTATTTATAGTTGTCCTTCTTTTTCCAGTCGCCTATGGAATGGCGATCATTGAAATAATCGGCATAGAGGAATCCTGCATTGTGCCGGTTGTTTTTATATTTATCACCCGGATTGCCGAGCCCGATAATCATTATCATTTTGTTACTCTCCGTCCCCTATTTTATAAACAATTTTAGTTGAAATGTCTAAATTTTATTGATTATGCAGAATGAAAAAGTTCGCAGATTAAAAAAGGGTATTTTTACCTACTTGACGAACTCTCATTTAACCGGTTAATGTTTCTTTAGATTTATTTAGGGAGAAAAAGAAATGTCTAAATTATTAGTTGTGTTTTTATTTGGATTATTTATCACTATGATGTCTTTCTCGCAGGCAACTTTCGTGTCTGAGGCAACGACAGATGCTCAGTCGTTGAGGATCACTCTGGACTCACCGGCGGCGGCAGACAATGCAGTAAACGGCCCGTCAAAGGTTTCACTCTATGTAATCCTGCCCCAGGACTACTATACAAGCAATCAGAAATATCCGGTTGTCTATTATCTGCACGGGTTCAGCAGCATGAACGCCGAAGTTAAAAACTACCTGCCTCAGATTAATCTTGGATTTAAAGACAAGAACAAGTTTATCATTGTCGGGATTGACGGACGGGGTAAATTTTTCGGAAGTTTTTATGTCAATTCCGCAACAACGGGACGATGGGAGGACTGGGTTGTTAAAGAGGCAGTCTCCTATGTTGACGGACGGTTTCGTACACTTGCAAAGCCTGAGTCGAGGGGACTTCTCGGGATCTCTATGGGCGGCTTCGGAGTCCTTTATAACGCACTCCGGCATCCGGACGTGTTTTCGGCGGCATATGCTGTAGTTCCGGGAGTTTTTGAGCCTGAGAATGGACTCAAGGAGGCGATGGTAAGCTGGAGCAACGATCTTTCATTTAAACGGGCTTACGGCGGGGCATTTGCAGGATCACTGACGGACTTCCCGGCATTCTCCGGCACACCGGAGGACAACGCGCTGATCGAGAAATGGAACTCCGGATTCGGCGGCTGGGACAAAAAAGTCGATGACTACCTCAAACAACCCAAACGCCTCAAAGCGCTTGCTATAGAATGGGGCACGGCTGACTATTATAAATGGATACCCAAAGGATCGGAGTGGCTCGCCGGATATCTGCAGAGCCGCAATATACCGGTACAGGCAGAAAAGACAACAGGCGGACACGATCTGTACACCTACAGAATGTTAAACACCGTTATCCCATTCTTCCAGAAAAATCTCGAGTACAAATAAAAAGTGGGGGCGCTTCGCGCCCCCGGTCATCTAATCACTCATTTTTAATAAATTTTTATTCATACATTATATCATCGATATAAATATCATAAGCTGAGCCACTTCCAAATTTGAAAGACATCTTTGCTGCCGTTATCGCAGCGTCATCAAGAGCGCTTATATCAAGAGTGATCTTCGTCCAATCCGCAAAGCTCAAGGAACCAGTATAGCTATTAGTGCTGCTTGTTGATATAGTTGCAGCATTATCCGCTATAGTACCAAGATTAAAGAATTTCCCGCCATAATTTATAGAGAGACTCTTTGCCGAAGCCGTGCCCTTTATGTAAAAAGTTATTTTAGTATATGACCCTTTAGAACTGCAATTCACCGCAGAACTAAAAATATATCCGTTTGCAGAACCGCTTGCAGCTGTCGAAACATGGAGACTTCTAACGCCGTTCTTATACACCGTGGACGAGTATTCTGTACCTGTCGGCTTGAGCCCATTACTATCATGCATGTCGGTTTCCATATCTGAGCCGGTGAAAACTGGTGAAGCAGGAAGGATAGCCCCTGTGCCGGTCGTGAATGAGTAAGCCGCATCTGCGTAAGAGAGTGCATTAGCAGATGAATCCTTAAATCCGCTTATTTCTATCCCGGTGTAGGTTGTCGATGCGGCAAAATCATCAAGATCAAGAACAATTGTTTTACCGCTGACTGTCACTTTAGAACTATCAACAGCTGTCCCGTTAAAAGTAA
Organism: Spirochaetota bacterium; assembly: GCA_041306845.1. Taxonomy (GTDB): domain Bacteria; phylum Spirochaetota; class GWE2-31-10; order GWE2-31-10; family GWE2-31-10; genus JBFZEO01. Next base: position 6,283 of record JBFZEO010000388.1, on the reverse strand, counting down.
CCGTCCCTTTTACAGCAGCATCGAGACTCTCTGTAAAAGTCAATGTAACGTTGCTTGTCAACGCAACATTAACAGCGCCCTTTGCTGGCGATATTGCTGAAAAAGCAGCAACAGCAGATAGAGTTGTTACTGTCAATTTTGTTGATGAAGCCATAAGTGCCCCGCCCTCGCTCGCGCCTACAAGGTAGACATCATAAGCCGTATTGGAAGTTAGTGTACTTATTGTTGAATAGTAGGATGTATTTGCTGTACTAACAGTCTTTGTGTAAACATATTTAGCTGCAGCGCCGGTAGAATCTTTACCGGACTTGATCTGATCTAAAGTCGGTTCACCCGATCCTGACAGGACAACAACACCATAAATATTACCTATTTTACTTTGAGCCGAATAAAGTTTGAATCCGCTTGAAGTAATCGTATCAATCTTAGGATATGCAGCTGTCCACTCCGGAGCTACCATATCTGGAGCAGATGTAGTAACTGTAACTTTGTAAACTGGCTCAATGCAGACTCCGGACGCATTATCCGCAGTAAAATACAGATCATAAGTTGTCTGAGCTGTTAAACCGGTAAATGTCAAATATTTATAAGTATCGATACCGCTTGATGTAATAGAGTAATTCTTTGCAAATGTTGCGGCTAAAGCTGTACCGGAACCATCCTGTCCGGCCTTTACCTGCGCTGCACTTGGTACCGCCGCCCCTGACGCCACAACTACACCATACATTTTACCAACTTTGGTAACTGACAAATATGCTTTGATAATAGTTGATACCACCTCTGAATTATTCACATAAGGGAGTTTTCCATCTGTCCATGATTGAGAATCAGCAGAAAGTGTTGTTATAGAAAATTTCTCCGGAGATGTCAGATTCGGAGAAGCCTCATCATCCCCTGCAACAACATAAACATCATAAGCCGTTGCCCCGGTCAGTCCGGTTAAACTCAATGAAAATGAAGTTGAATTTGAAGAACTCTTAACAAATGAAACAACAATAGTACTTCCATAATTACTACCGCTTTTAACTTCATCAGCTGTAGGAGCTGCTGACCCGGAGGCAACTACCACGGCGTATATCGAACCGTTTTCGTCAATTACAGCAGCTACAGTTGCCGATGTTGACTGAGGTGTTACTGATTTTGATGTAAATAAAGGGGCTGTTGTATCTGCAACTCCCATTGTAACATCGAGTTTAACAGGAGATGCCGTACAATTACCGGAACCGTCCTCAGCTATCACATAAACATCATAAGCTGTTGCCGGCACAAGGTTCGGATTAGAGTTCACAATGGAAAATGCCGTGTTAGCGGTAACATTCGACGAAAACGCACAAACACTGCCCGTCCCCGACTTTACCGAAGCAGAATCCGGAGCTGCCGCCCCATCCGCTGCCACATAACAATAAACCTTACCATTCTCATTTACCTTACCGGTAACAGTAAACGAAGTCCCGCCGATATCTGTCAGTGCCGGACTCTCTGAAAATAGCGGTGCTGTCTTGTCGGTAAAATTATCATTATTACCGCCGCCTCCGCCACCGCCGCCGTCACTGCCGGAACTCTCAACTGCCGTCTGGCAGGAAATAATCGCCGATAAAACAAAAAATACCATAAATAATTGAAAAAATCTTTTCATTCAAACGCTCCTAAATAAAATATAAAAATCCTTTGCGGATATTTTTATTACCATATGAGATCAACGAACTCCGGTTTATCAATAAAAGGATTCCTGTTCCCCTGTTTTTCATAAATCCTCTCATTCCTCCGCCTCTCAAGGTCGCTCACCGGATCATTCTCGTGCCATGTTTTTAATGCAGCTAATCTGCCAATAAGCGGGGCAGACTCATTCCCGACAGACTCCGTCAACTCCAAATCAACCTTATCGTAACCGCCCTTACCTTCATACATAACTGCCATATAAAAAATCATTCTCGCGACATCCCCTTTATCCTCATCCCGCGGTTCCCAGGAAAGACTTCCATTCCTCCTGCAGCCTGTCACTCCAGAATAAGAACCATAAGGTGTGCTGTCTGTGTACGCTGTACCGCCGTTATCAAAATCATTATTATTCCTGCTGGAATTCACAGTAACATCACACGCTCTCAGATGATGTATATCTGTCCCGGCACCGGTATCAGTTCCGAAATCCCCATGCGACTTAGCCCAGACATGCTCTCTGTTCCACCCGTCATTATCGGTTCCATTCTTGCTCTTGGGAATGGACCAGCCGGTGTAAATCAAGATTACATTATTTGAATTAGCAGGATCTTCGTCTGAATATTTAATCGCATCCCAGCACTGACTATAACTGAGTCTGACAACATTTTTATTTATGATAGAATTAAGCTCATTTTTTAGATAGGAACCGCTCTTGCCTTCAGCCGATTTGTAATAATTATCAACAATTGCTGATCCATCAGAACAACTCCCATTCATGGGATAAACAAAAGACTCGCCGCCTGCCGCAAACTGAAAACTTCCCGTAAAGACACCGGAACTCCTCGGCAAAAACTGAACATCAAGAACCGTAAATGTTTTGGAATCAAGTGAAAATTGATAACTTCTACTTCCATTGATATATGAGAAGCAACTGTCTCCTGTTATTGATACTGAAAACGATACGGAAGAACTCTTATTATTGACAACTTTCATCCTTATAAGCGAAGTTTTATCTTTCAAAGTATCATTAAACTGGATTTTCTCTCCGGAACTAAACAAGACTTCATTCTTAAAAATATCTATGTTACCGTAATCTTCGGAAGAACTTGAACTATTACTCTTTGTTTTATTTTTCTTAGGACTCTCTTCTATAGAACATGAAACAAGAGAGATAATCAGTAAAAAAATAAATATTTTTGTTATTTTCAAGAAGCACCTCGATTAAATTTTAACTTTCGTATCTTAGACTATTATTTGTTTATTAAGATTGTATTATATCTATGTTATTTATCTTTAAAGATATTTGATGGAGCACACTGAGATGCAACAAAGGATGTTGCGGAGTCCGACCAATAATTACAATTAATGAGAAATATAGGGCACCTCTAATAACCTTGCATTTCAAACAAAGTAGTTTTTCTCATAGACGAGAAGCTGAAACCACAGCATAATCTGTTTATGCGGGAATTTCAGCGACGAAGTATATGAGGAAAAGAACGAGTATGAAACCAAATGAGGTTATTAGAGATGCCCTATAATAAAAAAAATGGGCTACAACCTTTGACAGTCATAACCCATTAAGAAGGAAAATTAATTTTATTTTTTATCTTTAAAATACTCTGTTTCTGAGATCACACCCTTTATACTCTCAAAAGTTATAGACTTTAATATATGTGTTTTAGTGTCATCAGTAAGTAGAAAAATAGTATCGCCATAAACCTCATACACACCATTTACACCCGGTTTGTATTTTACATCCGTACTATTATTCTTGTTTACGCTTTTTTGAAAGATAACAAATTTTCCGGATTCAAAGAAAATTATCGTTTCATATCTGCTGTATCCATTCTCAGAAAACTCATAATCCTCAATTACTTTACTGCTCCATGATCCGATAAGACTCCCCTTTTGGATATTATCACTAAAAATAAACTGATAAGACATCAGTAATATAAGTAAAAAAAATAATCTTTTCATAAATACCACTCCTTATTTTAATCCCGCTATGCTGCCGGACAGTTTAGATTCCTGCCGTTACCATTAATCATAGCCGAAGGCGACTTGATTTTTATCCTATGATCTATAACAGGTAAAACATTTTTGATTTCCTTAAAATATTCTATCAGGATATCTCTCTGATACTTTGAGGTTTCGTATTTTGAGAATGGTTTTGTCAACATCTCATACCCATTACCGCCGTCAGCGAGATACGAGTTAGTAACAACCGAATACTCTTTTGACGGATCAACAGCGATTCCATTAATCTGGATATTTTCAACCTGTCTGTTTACATAATTTATAGTGAATGTTATCTCTTTAGACACTTGCAGGAAAGCTCCATCCCCTTGTTTGAGTGTTGCCATATAGTTAAGCATATTAATGATAGTCTGACCATTCACAGACAAAACAACAACCGTATTATCAAATGGAAGTGTCTCATAGATATGTTTCTTTGTGACAGCACCACCCGGTAAAGATGCCCGGATACCTCCGCCATTCTGGAATGCAAAATCTGCCTTGATCCCATTCTTATTGGCATACCACATCATTGAGTCCCCGACAAGATTACCTATCTCAGTTTCATTCTTTCTGACATTCAGATAACTCAATTCACCGGACAGCGTTCCTACAACTTCACTCAATATATTTTCGACTTTTTCTTTATACGGTCTCAATTTGAGCAGCAATCGGTTATCTTCAGCGTACCTCTTCCCGATATTTACAACTGTTTTATCTCCATTATCTCTCTTTTCTACTCTTGTAAGATTGATTGGTACTGCTTCCCATGAGAACCCTGCAATTTTTTTATTTTTGAGGTTCAATACACATTTTCCCATGGACATACCGGACTCCCAGCTCTGAACGATAGGAATTCCATTCACATAAAGCGGCTCAAACATCTTGGTATGTGTATGACCATCTATGATAAGATCAATACCGCTTACTGAGTTAGCAAGTTTCATCGATCCCGTATCATTATCATAAATACCCATATGGGTAAGCGCGATTACTATGTCTGCTTTCTTTCTCAACTCCGGCACGAGTTTTAAAGCAGTTTCAACCTCATCATCAAAAATGAGACCTTCAACATTCGCCTTAGTGCCTATCACTTCTGTCTCTCTGGTTGTCAAACCAAATACGGCAACTTTGACTTTTCCGTACTGCTTTATAATATATGGAACACCAAGATACTTGCCATCTTTCGTTCTGATGTTTGCTGAGAGGAACGGGAATGATGCCGAACCCATCTGCCTGCGAAGTGCAGAATTCGATATATCAAACTCATGATTACCAATTGTCATTGCATCGTATCCGATATAATTGTAACCAATTATGTCCGGTTCAGCATTAAAGAAGTTAGACTCCGGTCTGCCGGTATTAATATCGCCGGCATCGAGAACCATAACATTCTTATAAATCCTCCTAATATCGTTTACAAATGTAGCTCGAGCCGGAAGACCTCCGATGTTAGTCTGAGGATAGTTATCAAAAGCCAGCGGATGACCGTGAGTATCATTAGAATGCAGAATTACGATAGAATCGTAAGTATCTTTCTTCTTGATATCTGTAGAATAATTAATCGCATCTGTCTTTGCGTTATCAAATTTAATTACATTTGAAACCGACCAGTTTGCGAGATTTAACAAGTTACTGTCGGCAATACTCGAATTCCCTGCATCTCCCCACTTGATAACAGGGTTCCAGCCCAGAGTTATAGTTGCAAAGTCCTTCACAACTTCAAGATCCAACTCGATATAAGGATTGACACTCTGCATAAGTGAATTTATATTTGAACTCAGATAAGGATAGGCGGAACTGTCATAGTTAGTTATGTCCCCGATGTCATAATTTGCCTCTCCATCCGCACCATCTTCATAATCCCTCTTGTTATCTGAAATTGATATCTTGTTGTCGGCAACAGAGTGCGTCAGATTGTAATCCGCGCCTATAGCGAATCTTACAATTTTAGGGAACTCGTATCGATACCTCGCACCTATCTTATGAATGAAGTTAAAATTATTGCTTACAACAGAGATTAGCGGATCGGTAAATGATGCGTTAGTATCATTTAACTTATGATCTTCGCTGTATTGCGCTGTATAACTTGTTAAATTAACATCTACATCGAGAGTATACCCTATCTTGAACTGAACCGATTTGATCGGACGTATATCGAGAGATAAAGGGAGTTGCCCTCCGACATTGACGGCATAATTAAGTTTATAATTTGTAACCGCATATCGATGATCTCCGTCTATGTGTCCCAAAACAGCAGATTTATATTCATAAGATGCTTTGTCGTAAGGTTGTGAGAATGTAGTAAATCCCACCCTATAGATTAATCCCGGAGTAAATCTGAATCTGCTTAGTGAAGATAAAACCGGAACCAGTTTATGTAAATCAAGTCCAGCCTCAATCCCCCCCTCATTACTAAACTTAAAATACTTAAAGTTCTCGTCATGAGTCACACTATAACTCTCTTTATCCTTCTGACCATTCTGGTAATATACATACTTGCCGTTAAAACTATCACCATTCCCGTCAAGCCCGCCCGACTGGATCCCTGTCTCAGATAAATTGATAAGTCCCAGGTTATCGCCTTTACCGTTTATAACAAAATGAA
>JBFZEO010000387.1:0-5805 GCA_041306845.1 Spirochaetota bacterium | reverse complement strand
ATCTCTTTTAAAAACTCTGACTGAAACTTGGGATTTTTTTCTATCATCGCTTTATTAGTAGCACCGATTTCATCGTAGTACTTGAGGATTCTATTAACACGAGCATGATTATCTATATCTGCCATAAATATTTCCTTTAGTTTACTCTTATCCTTATTCGAAGTTCGGATAATATTTATCGCAAACTGCACCGGTGCCTCCTGACGGCCGCCGGAACTCCTCTGCTCTCCGCTAATTGATTTATTTATAGAGTTTATCTTACTTTTCTCGGCCTCGAGTGAGTTCTCCATTTCCTCAACATTCTTCTGTGAGAAAAGAGCACTAAACACTTTGGAAAAAAATCCCTGCTTCTTTGAGTTCTTTTTCACAAATGACAGGAGCAATTCCTGAACACTTGCCGACTCCAGAGCCCTTATCATCTCTATCAACGCCTGATTATATGTACGGTACGATCTGTCATCGGAATTATTTTCAAGAATTTCCTGGAGAAGTTTAAGTTGAACTATCCCTCCGTCGGCAAAAGCGGATTCGATGATCTGATCCTTTTTTTTGAGGTAAAGAATGTAAATGCTGTCAAGACTCTCAAGTTTCTTTTTAACTTCAACTTTAACCGGATATGAGATCATAGTTCTTATCTTCTCTCTAAAATAATCGATCTTCCTGTCTGTCAAATTAAAACTCGATTCTGTATTTTCAGTTATATCAAGATTTTCACCATTTACAATATCAAATTTATATGAGTTGCCGTCAAATGTTGAATAGACCGGACCTTTTTTCCGCACAACGGCAACCGATACAACCAGAAAATTTTCCTTGTCGAGCAGGAACCTGTCAATATCTTCCTTAGTAATAACATTCTCACCAAACTGCTTAAGATCAAAGATCAGAGCACTCCTCAAGCCGGAAAGGAGGGGAATCCCGAACTCTCCGCCGATATAGTAAAGTTTGTTTTTTTCTACAAAGTCCCGGATAATATCCGATTTCTTGTTTTTTTCAACCTGATTCTGCTCTATAAACGCCCTTGTAGAATTAAATATTGCCCGAAAATAGTTACGCCAGTCAGGGAAATATTTACTCATCGTTTCTGAGAGTGTATCTTCTATCTTCAGGAGTGCGAATGGTTTAACTTTGCCGAAACCGGTCTCGATAAGACGCATGAGATCATCGGTTGACAATTTAGGATTTTTGAGCACAAACTCTTTCACCTTAAGCATATTGGATTCTTCGATCTCTGCGGCATATTTTTCAATAACAGCTCTGTCAATCCCAACTTTAAGGTCAGATTTATTGTACTCAGGTTTTTCCAGTGTCCTCAATATGCCGCGCAGAGTCGGTTCTTTTAAAAGGAAAATAAAATTAAACTGTAATTTATTAAAATCTTTGATCCTTATCTTACAATCTGTAAATTGTAAAAGCGGATTTATTACTCTTGTAATGGCATCCTGATTGAGAAGAGATAAATTTGAAGTGGATAATATGTAATCGCTTGTAAGCTGCCCGGTCTTACACAGCGGATCTTTGAACACTATCGATGTCAGATCGTTTCCTTCAACAAGCTCCTCTATTCTAAGCATCATGTCTCCGTTAAAAACTATAAAAGATTGATATCACAAAAAAATCTGTGCCCCTTCCTATTATAATCGACAATGCAGATAAAAAACATAAATAATAGCGTGAAGAAATGCCCTATTGTTTTATGGAATGGATTACTATTTTTTTGAGACTGAAATATATTCCATTGTTTCATTAATAAAATGGGATATTTTATCAAGAGGTATTATCCTGTCTACTTTACCGGTTCGGATCGCACTGCCCGGCATCCCAAATACAACCGAGGATTCCTCATCCTGAGCTACGGTAAAACCTCCGGCATCCTTAATCGCCGACAAACCTTTAGCACCGTCGCTACCCATTCCAGTGAGAATGACAGCCATTGACCTACTGCCAAAATCGACTTTAACCGAATTAAAAAGAACATCGACAGATGGCTTGTGATTATTAACAGGCTCGCTGTCATCAACAACAATTTTACCGGATCTCACCCGCATCTGCATACCACCGGGAGCAATATAGACATAGCCGGGTTGCAGCCGATCGCCGTCAGTTGCCTCAAGAACAGTGAGGGAACATTGAGAGTTTAGTCTGTCTGCAAAACTTTTCGTGTAGTTTTTAGGCATATGTTGAACAACAACTATCGGTACTCCGAGTTTGTCTGATATGTTCGGCAGGATAGTTGAGAGTGCAACTGTCCCTCCAGTCGAGGAACCGATACATATAATATCGATTGGTTTATTTCTAATTTTGGGAACATCATAGGATGGTAATCCGCCTATAACCGGCAAACCATCTTCAACTGAGGGTTCCTTAAATATCTTTTTATTTAACTTAAAATGGGAAAATGTTTTTATCTTTGTAATAAGTTGACTTTGTATAAGCTGAATGTTCCGTTGAACATCTCTTTCCTCCGGTTTTTCGATATAATCAACAGCGCCTATATCAAGAGCCTGGAGTGTAATATCTGCCCCCTCTTTGGTAAAGGAGCTCACCATGATAACCGGAGTCGGTTTGGTCTTCATTATGTGTTTGAGAGTGTCGATGCCGTTCATCTCCGGCATCTCTATATCGAGAGTTATAATATCAGGATCTAATATTTCCAGTTTTTTTACGGCAATGGCACCATTTGCAGCGAATCCGAGATACTCAAGCTCATCATCGGAATTTATTATATCCCTCAAGACCTGCCTGTATATCGGAGAATCATCTATAGTAAAAACCTTGATCTTAGCCATAGACTATTTTAATGCTTTTTCGATTGCCGATATTATTCGTTCAGGTTTAAATGGCTTAACAATAAAATCCTTAACACCGGCTTTTATCGCCTCAACTATAAGCTGCTGCTGACCAAGAGCCGAACAGATTATTATCTTTGCTGTTTTATCAAATTCGAATATTTTATGCATAGCATCAAGTCCATTCATATTTGGCATAGTTATATCAAGAATTATCACATCCGGTTTTAAAGATTTAAATCTATCTACAGCTTCAAACCCGTCAGCAGCTTCCCCTACTATTTCATACCCTTTTTCTTCAAGTATCTCTTTTTGCACCATTCTCATAAAAGAAAGATCATCAGCAAGCACAATTCTAGATCCCATTCATAACTCCTTCTGCTTTGTTAAAACATTTTTTATAACAATCAACAGGTCACATTATAACATATATAATTTTCTTTTGTAAATTCTTTATATAAAAAATATTATTTATTTCCGCATAAACATCTCATTTTATATCGTTTAAAATTTCCTGAATTTTCTTTGCTGTTTCATCCACATTTGACTGTTTAACAGTTTCAGATCGCTCCGGAACCCTCTTAACATTCTCACCGCCAGCTGTAACTGGCTTAGATTTAACCGGACTTACAGGAGCAGCCGCCGGTTTATTTTTATTATAAATATCATAGATTTCATCAACAGACACCAGACCGCCGTCATCATCGGGGCTAAAATCAATCTCCTTAGATATCTTATCAATTTCACGTAAAGCTGCCTTCACGAGCGTATTGGTATCCAGGATGAGAGATATCCTTCCGTCACCGAGAACTGCTGCTCCGGCAACACCCTCGCTATTCTTAAGAACATCATCAAGCCCCTTGATTACAATATCCTGTTCTCCCATAAGATCGTTAACAACAAGACCTATTTTTCGTCTCTCGAACGATATAACAACTATAAAAACCTCATCAGTCTCCTTCTCACGACTCCGCATTCCGACAAGGTCAGAGAGATAGATAATCGCAAGTGTCTCATTTCTGAGGTTATAAACCTGATAATCATCAAAAGCTTTGATCTCTTTTTTGTGAACTTTCAATGTTTCTTCAACAACAGTGATCGGAATTGCAAAAATATTCTTTTCCACATTTACAAGGAGCGCCTCAACAATCGTTGTTGTAAGCGGTAAAACTATAGTAAATTTGGTACCTTCGCCGAGTTTGGTTGAAATATCTATTCTACCCCTCAACTTCTCAAGCTGAGTCTTCACAACATCCATTCCCACACCACGGCCGGAGACACTTGTTATCTCCTTTTTTGTACTGAAACCGGGCTGAAAGATATAATTAAGGATCTCGTTATATGGCATCGCAGAAATATGGGAATGTGTTGCAAGCCCAGATTCTACAACCTTCTGCTTAACAGCTTCTATATCTATCCCTCTGCCGTCATCACTAACCTCGATGTAGATATTTGAGCCCTCCTGATACGCCTTAAGCATCACTTTACCTTCACGAGATTTTCCTTTTTTCTCTCTATCAATAGGGTTCTCGATCCCATGATCTATCGAGTTTCTTATCAAATGGGTCAATGGGTCTGCGAGAAGTTCAATAACAGTTCTATCGATTTCCGTATTCTCGCCTATTATATCAAGATGAACATTTTTCTGAAGACTGTTAGCCAGATCACGAACCATCCTCGGAAATTTAGAGAATACATTACCGATAGGGATCATCCTCGCCTGCATCATTTTCATCTGCATCTGGTCTGAAATTCTCTCCAGTTCATTAGTAGAATCCTCAAGTTCTGTTTTTAAATCCTGGAGAGAAACCCCATCGGTTATATTATCTGTAATCTGAACAAATCTTGATCTGTTTATGATAAGCTCCCCAACAAGATTGATAAGCTCATCCAGTCTCTCAATATCAACCCTTATGGTCTGTTTTTGAGCAATCTTCTCAGCCTGAGCATGATGTTCTTTGGACTGTTGTTTCTGCACTTCCTCATGACTCTCCGCTTTGGGTTCTGTTGCGGAACTCTGTGACTTCATCATCTCCTCAGCCCATTTTTTCTCAATATCCTCGGCTTCGGCGATATCCTTATCATTTATTATTGCATCTCCGCCGCCTACCATATTAATCTTGGCTGTAAGAAGTTCGATCGGCACATCATAAATATCGAGTCTGTCAACCTGATCCACTTCGGCACAATCAACAAGTTTATCGGTCTTCTCCGTCGTCAGAAAGTATAATTCCACCTCTGAGAACTTATCATCATTTGTCTCTGTCTGCACATCGGGGATAGTTTTTAGAACGTTACCGAGATTTATAAAATTATTATAAACAAGATACGCTCTCGGATATTTCATGTCACACTCATCTTCGAGATGAAAAACGACTCTGTAAAAAGTTTCCCCTCTCCCCAGCGCCTCTTCCACCTGTGACTTTTCCAGATCAGAAAAAACAAGAGCTGCACTATCCTTTAGTTTTAGCATATTAATTTTCAGCTGTGTTGCACCGGACTCTTCAGCCTGTTCTGGCTGTTTACTTTTTTGAATGTTATCAGCTTTCTTCTCAAGCGGTTTTTCATTCAAAATATTTAATAAAGGATTTACAACATCTGTTATATCATTTTCAGACTCATTCTCACCGTTTGTAACCATATTAAGAAGCATCATTATCCTGTCAAATGCAGCAAGTAATGAATCTACAATGCCGCTTGTGACAGACATCGCCCCTCTTCTGACTTTTTCAAAAATGTCCTCCATCTTATGAGCAATGGTTGATATATTTTTATAACCGACAAGTGCCGATTCACTCTTTACGGAATGTGTCAGTCTAAAAATCTCGTTTATTATTTCCGGATCAGACGGATTATTCTCAAGCTCAAGCAATTTCTGATTGAGAGTATCAAGGAGTTCCCTCACCTCTTCAAGAAATGCCTCAAGTATTTTTTTCTCGTCAATATTCACCATAATCAAGCTCCTGTAAGGCGCACCTATTATAAAATCAGAAAAAGTTATCTATTCCCAAACATC
>JBFZEO010000386.1:0-12307 GCA_041306845.1 Spirochaetota bacterium | reverse complement strand
CTCTGATTTTGGAGAAATAAATATGGTTGGAAATGCTGATTTTTGGGATTATTTAAGAGGTTTTATTTTAAGCTTCGGGTTAATTATTGAAGTAATAATAAGTATTGTTTTTTATATATTTAACAAAAAACAAAAAAATATTTTTTTAAAAGTATGTTCATCTTTACATGGATTTACATCTTCATCACTATTTTTGATTGCGGTAATAATTTTAAATACGGGAAAATCAGATGGAAATTTCATTTTGCCATTTCAGATGGCTTTTTTAATTCCAATATCATCAATTATTTTTTCATTCTTTTGTTTCAAAGGGAATAAATATTTTTATTTATTGCATTTATTTACTATTGTATGTATGATATTTTATTGGTTTGTTGGAATAATGGCAATTAGTAATCAATGGATATAAAGAGTTGAGTAAAAGTACATATCAAAAAGTAAGTATATATCGGAATATGTCAAAGTCTTGTGACTTCTATATTGACATATTCCGGACTCGAAAGTTTTGGGGGTTGTTTGCTCATATGAGCAGTTGCATCTGTTTATTTAAATTCTGCTGTTGTCTTTTTTATTTTTCTTATCATTTTGTTATTGTGGCTCATTTTAAAATAATCAATTGCTTCACCTTTTTTATTTAATCTTAAAGCTAAGAATCCCATCAGATTGTAAATTTTAACATATGATGAGTTTTTATTCTTTTTTAAAATATCAGCTATTTTATCATACTCAGATATTAAATTCTGATCTTCATTGATAATATCTGAAAATTCTCTGAATCCGCTATCTTTAATCTCTGCCCTATACAAATAGTCATCTTTATAAAATTCAACAACGTAGCTTCTATTGTATTTTTCATTTAGAATATATTTGCGCTGCAAATCGTATGATGCTACAGTTTTAGATGTGCCTATTATAGATTTTATTTTTGTGGAAAAATCTTTTCTGGGAGTGTAATTACATTTGTATTCATAGGTAAGTGTAAGTTTATTGTCGTTAATGTTTAATATCTGATAATCAACTTTAACGGGAATTCTTATGATTGGTTCGTCTTTTAATAATTTTTGAACTTCATATCCTTCTGATGTCCACGATTTTTGGTTAGTGAAATCTAATCCTTTTATGAATAATGGAATATTTTGAAGTGGAGGGAAAGTTGTTTTATTGTCAATTATTAATAATCCGTAAGAATCTTTCTGGTAATCAGAAATCATAGTCTCAAATGAGTTAAACGAATTATTTTTGTCACGCAAACTGTTAAAGTTAAATAAGGTTAAATTGTTTATTTTGATGAAATTATTTATTATTTCACCGTAATTAAAGATTGTTTTATACTCATGGATATTATCAGAAGTTGATAAAAGATTATTTTCGCAATAAAGGGTGTAGGAGCCAGAGATTGTTCCGTTGGCAATCTGATAGGCAAAGGGCTTTTGAGTGAAAATCAGCTCATTGGCATGTAAAATAAAAGAAAAGAATGTAATATTGAAAAATAAAAACAAATATTTCATGTTGTTCCCTTAGTTTTTTGGGGTACCATTGCGACTGTCTGCTCATATGAGCAGTTATATCGGTTTATTCAAATTCATATTAAATCTTTCCTGCTCCCACTTCTTGATGAGGGTCATGTCTTTGCGGAATCTTTTGCAGAATTTTTCTACTATTAAACTGTTCGGGATGTGTTTGCCGGAATGGTAAATCTTGTAAATCGATGCCCGTTCATCTTTGAAAAGGAGCCATCCTACAGCTACGCCGGCACTCCTGCTTATCCCCTGATCGCAATGGATTACAAGGTTTTGGCACATCTTGTGTCTCTGGAAAAAATCAATGATAGTATCCATAATATTTTCATCAAAGACTTTCAGTCCATTCTGATCCTGAGTAAAATCGTAGAAGCGGAGTTTTAGAATTTCTCTGTACTGACTCTCATTCTCAAGCTCAAGGAAATCATCCTGAGGACTTGTTATCCTTATCATTACATTATATAATGACGGATCAACTTTAAATTTCACAGCATCATACTTGCTAAGTATAAAAGTACCCATGTTTTATCCCTCTATGGTAAATCAGTATAAAAAAAACAAATTTTTGTCAATGAAAAGCGCCTCTGCGTCAATTTAGAGACAGCTTTCCATTAATAATCGTCTTAAATCTCCTTAAGCTCAAGTAAAACAAGCATTTCTATATGGTGAGTCTGCGGAAACATATCGACTGGAACCATCTCTTTAACCGCGTATTTCTGCGAAAGGATCGCAATATCGCGAGCCATGGTTGATGCTTTGCATGAGGAGTAGATTATCTTTTGCGGCGTGTTGTCGAGCAGTACGCGACGTGTTGTTTCGTCAAGTCCTTTGCGCGGAGGGTCGACTATTATTACGTCAGCTTTTCCGAGGCTTTTTATGGTGTCTTCAACTGCGCCCTCGATTATTCTGACGTTTGTTTCTATTTTATTGTGTTTTATATTGTGAATGGCATCTCTTACTGACGATGAGGATATTTCCACTCCTATCGTTTCTTTTGCGTAATAACTTACAAAAAGTGTTATGAGTCCGTTCCCGCAATAAAGATCGAATATCCGCTCAGTTTTATCCTTATTTAAAAAACTTATAATTTTTTCTATCCAGAGCGGGATTACTGAGTTGTTTATCTGGAAAAAACTGTCTTTTGATATTTTGAATGTTATTGTCTTGCCGGCAGCGGTTATCTCTTCGTAAACATCGCGGTCTTCAAAATTCTCAGTCTTAATCATATTCACCACTGTATCGCCTTTGGCTGTTATCCTGACCTTGACATTGTGCGGCGGAAATTCGGATTCTTTCCTTAATATATTAAGGGCTTTGTTTATGTTCTCGTCCGCTATCATACATTTTTCAATATCAATTATTGATTTTGTATCTTTACGGAAGAAGCCGATCTTTTGATTTTTTGAATTCACTTTGAATGTTACGTTGTTGCGGTAGTGGTAAGGGATCGGGCTTTTTATTAGATCGGTGAATTCTACCTGTTCCATTTTTCCGATTCTTTTAAAGGTTTCTCTGGTTATCTCTGTTTTTAGTTTGATCTGGTTTTCATAGTCGAGCATGGAGTAATCGCATCCGCCGCATAAACTAAAATATTTGCATGGCGGCTTTATTCTGTTTGGTGAAGGTTCAATTATTTCAAGCGGTTCTCCGAGACAATAGTCTTTTGCTTCCTTATAAATTTTAATCTTTACTGTTTCGCCGGGCAAAGCATATCGAACCAGGATAACCTTACTATTCTCATCGTAGGCTATGGATACACCGTCGTTAGCTGCTCTCTCTATTTTCGCAGTCAGAATTCTTTCTACCGATTTTATTCT
The DNA here is from genome assembly GCA_041306845.1 of Spirochaetota bacterium. Taxonomy (GTDB): domain Bacteria; phylum Spirochaetota; class GWE2-31-10; order GWE2-31-10; family GWE2-31-10; genus JBFZEO01. Next base: position 8,970 of record JBFZEO010000386.1, on the reverse strand, counting down.
GCGTCTTTCAATATTTTCAAATTCATCTTCAAGGTCAATGCTCAATTTGTATCTCCGAGTCTGTTTGTTTTAGTGGAATTGAGTATATTTAAAAAAAAATGATTTGTCGAGTTAAAATTTTGTGCCAACTTTTAAAAGTAGCCTGAAAAATATTCCAAATTTGATTGACATATAAACGAAAAAATTTTAATATCGGTGAAGTTTTACGCCTCCATAGCTCAGCTGGTAGAGTGTTTCCATGGTAAGGAAAAGGTCATCAGTTCGATTCTGATTGGAGGCTGTTTGATTAATTTTATTTCGGGGTTTCCCGGGATTTATTAATATATCATGAAGATTATTATTAATATAAAGGCAGGTTTTGATAATGAGTAAGAAAAAAACTGGAAGTGTTGAAAAGATTGCTCTTCAGTGTTCAGAGTGCAAGAGAAAAAATTATACGACAACAAAGAACAAGAAGAATGTTCAGGGGAAGCTGGAGATGAACAAGTATTGCAAATGGGAAAGAAAGCATACTCTCCACAAAGAAACTAAGATTAAATAAATAAACATAGGGTAGTAGTTCAGTGGTAGAACGTTGGTCTCCAAAACCAAATGCCGCGGGTTCGAGTCCTGCCTACCCTGTTTTATTTTTATAAAATAAGGCAAGGACGTAAAATGAAAGTTATTGAATTTATAGGTGAATCAATCGCCGAGTTAAAGAAAGTTAACTGGCCATCCAGAGATGAAGTTGTTGCACAGACGGTAGTAGTTATTGTATCACTCGTTGTAGTGTCTGCGGTGCTTGCTGTGGTTGATTTTGGTGCTTTGCAGCTTGTAACGAAGATAATAACATTTTAACATAATAGGTGATTAAATGGCTAAAGGATGGTATGTTCTTCATATTTATTCCGGATACGAAAAAAAAGTTGATGAGGCTTTAAGATCTCTTATTTCAGAGGCAAAACTTGGCGGTGTTTTATTTCAGGTTAAAGTTCCTGTAAAGGAAGTAACCGAAACTAAAAACGGCAAAAAGAAAGTTTCTGAAAAAAAGATATTTCCCGGATATGTTCTTGTAGAGATGGATCTTGATAAGAGTAGCTGGAAAGAAGTTTATCCGATGATAAAGAATATCAATGGTGTTACTGGATTTGTTGGCGCTAATAAAGAAAAAAAACCATTCCCATTACAGAGAGAAGAGGCGAGTGAACTGTTAAGTGCAATAGGTGATAATAAGTCTGATGCATTTGTTAAACAGAAGTATGATTATACTCGCGGTGAGTCGGTTAAAATTACCGATGGTCCGTTTAATGCCTTTACCGGTGTTATCGAGGAGATTAATCTTGAGAAGTCTAAATTAAAGGTTATGGTCGGTATATTTGGAAGATCAACTCCTGTTGAGTTGGATTTTACGCAGGTGGAAAAAATTTAATTTATTAAATAAAGATACTATATATAAGGATAATTGAGATGGCAAAGAAGGTTAAAGCTTTAATTAAATTACAGGCTCCCGGCGGGCAGGCTACTCCTGCTAAGGGTATCGGTCCGGCGCTCGGACCTCATGGAGCTTCGGCAGCTGATTTTTGTAAACAGTTTAATGATAAAACAAAAGATCAGCCAGGTATGATTTTTCCGGTTGTTGTTACTGTTTATGTAGACAGATCGTTTACATTTGTAATCAAGACACCTCCGGCTGCAGTGCTTATTATGAAAGAGCTTGGTTTGCAGAAAGGGTCAGCTGTTCCTCATAAGGACAAAGTTGGCAAGATCAATCAGGTTCAATTAAGAAAGATAGCTGAGATTAAAATGCCCGATGTAAATGCTAATGATATCGATGCTGCTATGAAAATAGTTGCCGGTACAGCAAGAAGTATGGGTGTAGAGATAGCTAAATAAGGGGTTTTTTGTATGAAAAGAGGTAAGAAGTACGAAGAGGCTAGCAAAAAGGTGAAACACCTCGAAGAATTTGATCTCGAAAAAGGGATCGATCTTGTTAAGTCAATGGCATATGCTAAGTTTGATGAAACTTTGGAAGTTGCTATTAGACTCAACTTGAAGAAGAATCATACTGTAAGAGATACGGTAGTTCTTCCTAATTCTTTCGGGGGAGAGAAGAAGATTCTCGTTATCACTAAAGGTGAAAAAGAGAAAGAAGCTCTTGACGCCGGAGCTGCTTATGCCGGATCAGAAGAGATGATCGAAAAGATTAAGGGCGGCTGGATGGATTTTGATGTTGTAGTTGCAACACCTGATATGATGAAGGAAGTTGGAAAACTTGGTCCTGTTCTTGGTAGAAGAGGTCTTATGCCAAATCCTAAAACAGGTACAGTAACTCTCGATGTTAAGGGTGCGGTTGCAGAATTAAAGAAAGGTAGAGTTGAATTTAGAGCTGACAAGACCGGGATCGTGAGTATGGGAATTGCAAAAAAATCCATGAGCACAGATAAGGTAAAAGAGAATGTTAAGGCTCTCTTTGATGAAGTTATAAGGAAGAAACCCGCTGATTTAAAGGGTGAGTATATTGCTTCTGTTTTTGTATCATCAACAATGAGCCCATCTGTTAAGATTAACCATAAGGCTATTTAAGTAAGGAGAAGTGTATGCCGCAGCAGTATAAAATTGATAAAGTAAATGATCTAAAGAGTCACTTTGAAAAAGCTAGCGATTTTATCTTTACTAGTTATAGAGGTCTTACAGTTGAAAAAATAACAGAACTGAGAAAGAGATTAAGACCGCTTGATTCTAAATATGTTGTAATCAAGAATAATTATATAAAGGTTATCGGAAAAGAGAAAGGCGTAGCTGATTTTGGAGCTAATGTGAAAGGTCCTACGGCCGTTGCGTTTGCAGAAAAAGATGTGAATGAAGTTGCTAAGGCGTTATTCGCATTCAAAGAACAAGGCGCTGAGCAGCTTGAAATAAAAGGTGCTTATATCGCAGGTAAGGTTTTAAATGCTGATGAGATTAAGGCAGTTTCTAAATTGCCTGGAAGAAATCAGCTGCTTGCTATGGTTATGGCGACTATGAATGCTCCTTTACAGAATTTTGTTTACGCAACTAACGATGTTGCCGGCAGATTTGTAAGGGTTGTAGATGCCGTACGACAACAAAAGGAAGGTAAATAGTTCGTTTTAAAGTTATGTCTCCTGTAATGGTTGTCTGCATTGCTTTAAACGGATTATTTCAAATATTATTTTATAGGGAGAAAATATGGCAACTTTAACAAAAGACCAGTTAATTGAAGCAATTGGTAACATGACGGTATTAGAACTTTCTGAGCTTGTAAAAGCAATGGAAGAAAAATTCGGTGTAAGCGCAGCTCCTGTAGCTGTTGCTGGTGCAGCTCCTGCTGCTGGTGCAGCCCCTGCTGCTGCTGCTGAAGAAAAAGATGAATTTCAGGTTGTTCTTGTAAATTCAGGTGCTAAGAAAATCGATGTTATCAAGGTTGTTAGAGAAATCACAGGTTTAGGCTTGAAAGAGGCTAAAGATATTTGTGATGCTGGTAACAAAGTGTTAAAAGAAGGCGTTAATAAGAAAGACGCTGAAGAAATGAAAGCTAAATTGGTTGCAGCTGGTGCTACAGCAGAGTTGAAGTAATTTCTTTTTAATTATGACTATCTATCTATTTTGGTAGATAGTCTAATTATTTAAAAAGAAAAATCCCTTAGATAATTTTTGTAAATGAGGCGGATCTTATTAGGTTTGTTGTTACAATAAATGAAAATATTTTAAATATTCACGAGGTTTACACGGAAAATCCTTTTTAATTCTTTTAAGGGGGAGTGATATGTGTGCCTTTTTTTGCATTAAATTGTTTTGATTATTTTGGATGACTTCATCCTTTATAATAAATGTCTTTTGTTGAATTTTTTATGGTTGTAAGTTGTCCTCCATATATTAATAAGTTGTTTTTATTTAGGAGTGTTTGATATGATCCTGGATCAAGAAAATAGGGCTTTGAAAAATAAAAGGGTCTGGATTGGGCCTAAAAGACCTGATTGTGCTGAGTTGCCGAAGTTAATAGAGATACAGACAAAAAGTTATGAGTGGTTTTTACAGCGGGAATCCAGGAGGCTTGGTAAAGATCTTGGGGATTTTGGTCTGCATCAGTTGTTTAAGGAAATATTTCCTATCATAAGTCATGATGAAAAGATGTCGCTGGAGTATGTTGATTATATTTTGTGTGAGAATGAGATAAAGTATGATGAATATATGTCTAAAGTTAAAGGGCAGAATTTTGCCATTCCACTAAAAGTCCTAATAAATCTTAAAATACACGATACCGGTGAAATACGACAGAAAGATATATATCTCGGAGATATTCCGCTCATGACGGATCGGGGAACTTTTATAATTAATGGTGCGGAGAGGGTTGTTGTTAGTCAGATACACAGATCTCCCGGAGTTATTTTTAGTTTTGACGACAAGACAAATGTTTTTAATTCAAGAATTATTCCTTATAAAGGTTCTTGGCTTGAATTTGAAATTGATGAAAAGAAAAAACTTATTTACGTGAAAATTGATAGAAAGAAGAAAGTTCTCGCTACATTTTTCCTGAGAGTTCTTGGATACGATACAAGAGAAAAAATAATTGAACTTTTTTATAAAGAAAAGAAGATTAAATTAAATACAAAAGATGAACAGGAATCTGCTGTAAGGGAAATACTCACTAAAGATGTTTATAAAACAAATAAGGATACCGGAGATAGGGAAAAACTTGTTCAGGCCGGTACAAAACTTACTCCTCTTGAGATTGATAAATTCATTCAAGAGGGCGTAAAAGAGATCCCTGTAATTGATTTTGCGAGTCCGGATTCTCTGCATGATCCTCTTATTGTAAATTGCTTTGAGAAAGAAGAGGTCATTGTTACTAAAGACGAGCCGTTTAAAGATGAGCCTTCTAAAGAGGATAGTATTGCGAAAATTCACAATGCGATAAAAAGCGGTGAGCCGGCAACTGTTGAAGCTGCGGAAAAAGAGATTTTGACTCTTTTCTTTTCAAATAAAAGGTATGATTTGGGATCTGTCGGACGATATAAGATCAATAAAAAATTTAACTTTGACATGGGCATAACAGATGCTGTTTTGAGAAATGAGGATATTGTAGCTATTATCAGATATCTTGTTATGGTTTATAATGGTGACGGTTCCGTAGATGATATCGATCACCTTGGTAACAGACGTATACGAAGTGTTGGTGAGTTGCTCCTTAATCAGTTAAAAACGGCATTAACAAGAGTAGAGCGAATTGCAAAAGAAAGAATGCAGCTTAAAGATATCGAAAACGCTAAACCTCAGGATCTTATCAGTGTAAAACCTATTTCTACAGCACTTATGGAATTCTTTTCAACATCGCAGTTGTCTCAGTTTATGGATCAGGTTAATCCACTTGCCGAACTTACTCATAAGAGAAGATTGAATGCGTTGGGACCCGGCGGTCTTTCAAGAGATAGAGCCGGCTTTGAGGTTCGTGATGTTCATTATACACACTATGGTAGAATGTGTCCGATTGAAACGCCGGAAGGTCCGAATATCGGGCTTATCGTTTCTCTCTGTAATTTTACACGAGTTAATGACTTCGGATTTCTTGAAACTCCTTATAGAAAAGTTAAGAATGGAGTTGTTACCGATGAAATCGAATATTTATCGGCAATGGATGAAGAGCGTCATTTTATCGCTCAGGCAAGTGCCGGTATAGATAATAAAAGTAACTTTGTTGATAAGCAGGTTCCGTGCAGAAGATCGGGTGACTATACTGTAAAACAGCCGCTTGAGATCGACTACATGGACGTTTCTCCGAGACAGATAATATCGGTTGCAACGTCACTCATACCATTCCTCGAACATGATGACGCCAACAGAACGCTCATGGGATCTAACATGCAGCGACAGGCAGTACCGCTGCTTTATACGGAGTCTCCTTATGTTGGTACCGGAATGGAAGAGGTGGCTGCTTATGACTCGGGAGTTTGTATAATCGCAAAAAGGGCGGGTAAAGTTGTCTATGCTACGGCAGATCTTATCCGAATCGAGACTGATAACGGTGAGATAGATGAATATAGATTGCTTAAGTATAAGAGGACTAATCAGGATACTTGTTTTAATCAGAAAACTATTGTAAATCCGGGAGAGCGTGTAAATAAGGGACAGGTTCTTGCTGATGGCCCTGCTTGTTCCGATGGAGAGCTTGCGCTTGGTAAAAATGTGCTGGTTGCTTATATGCCATGGAATGGATATAACTATGAGGATGCGATAATTCTTTCTGAGAGGGTTGTTAAAGAGGATGTATTTACATCTGTGCATATAAAAGAATATGTTGTTGAGGTAAGAGAGACTAAGCTCGGACCAGAAAGGATAACAAGGGATATTCCTAATGTTTCTGAGGGTAAATTGAGAACTCTCGATGAAAATGGGATAATAAGAATCGGAGCAAAAGTAAAAGCGGATGATATCCTTGTTGGAAAGGTAACTCCTAAGTCTGATGTTGAGACATCTCCGGAGTATAGGCTTTTGAATTCGATTTTCGGTGAAAAAGCTAAAGATGTAAAAGAGTCTTCATTGAGAGCTCCTCATGGTGCTGCTGGTATAGTAATTGATATTCAGAGATTGCGCCGATCTGAAGGTGAAGAACTTCAGCCCGGGGTTGAAGAGATAGTGAAAGTTTATGTTGCTAATAAGAGAAAGATTAAGGTCGGCGATAAGATGGCCGGGCGTCATGGTAACAAAGGGGTTGTTTCCATTGTTCTGCCTGAAGAGGATATGCCTTATCTTGCTGATGGTACTCCTGTTGATATATGTCTCAACCCTCTTGGGGTTCCGTCACGAATGAATATAGGTCAGTTGATGGAGGCTCAGCTTGGGTTGGTTGGTAAGGCTCTTGGTGTCAGATTCTCAACTTCTGTTTTTGAATCTTGTTCAGTGCAGGAAATAGAGAGTAAACTTGAGGAGGCAAAACTTCCTAAGAATTCAAAGGCAATCTTATATGACGGAAGAACCGGTGAAGCTTTTGTTAATCCGGTAGAGATCGGAGTTACATATATGCTTAAACTTGCCCACCTGGTTGATGATAAGATGCATGCCAGATCGACTGGTCCATACTCTCTTGTTACTCAGCAGCCGCTTGGTGGTAAAGCTCAGTTTGGTGGTCAGAGACTTGGAGAGATGGAGGTTTGGGCACTTGAATCTTATGGTGCGACGCATACTCTGCAGGAGCTTTTAACGGTAAAATCTGATGATATGAACGGTAGAACCAAGATGTATGAAAATATTGTCAAGGGTGACTATTCTTCCTCTCCAGGTATACCAGAGGCGTTTAATGTAATTGTTGAGGAATTAAGAGGGCTGGCAATAAATGTAACCGTTTGGGATGCTCGTGGAAAGCAGATTGCATTGACTGAGAAAGAGGATGAACTCCTTAATAAGGTTGATAATTTCCAGTAATTGATAGAATTGTGAAATTCTGATAAACGTAGTTTGTTAGAAAAATGTGTGCTTATAAGTTTAACAATATAAGGAGATCTCAATGAGAGATATTGCCGATTTTGATTCAATTAAAATCTCGATAGCGTCGCCTGAACTGATTAAATCAATGTCATATGGTGAAGTTAAGAAACCGGAAACAATAAATTATAGGACACTTAGACCGGAGAAAGATGGTCTTTTTTGTGAAAGAATATTTGGAACCACAAAAGATTGGGAATGTTACTGCGGAAAATATAAATCAATGCGGTACAAGAAAATAGTTTGTGAGCGATGCGGTGTTGAAGTTTCTTCCTTTAGAGTAAGAAGAGAGAGATGCGGACATATCCAGCTGGCAAGTCCTGTTGCGCATATTTGGTATTACCGTTCGGTACCTTCAAGAATTGGTATCATTCTTGATATACCTAAGACTCAGCTTCAGTCGATCCTTTATTTTGAAAAATATATAGTTATAGATCCTATTGATACGGATTTGAAAGAGAAACAAATTCTCACCGAAGAAGAGTATTATGACTTAAGAGAAAAATTCGGACATCAGTTCATAGCTGAAACCGGTGCTGAAGCTATAAAAGCAATGCTTGAGTCTATCGATCTTAGAAAAGAGTCTGCTAAATTAAGAAAGCAGATGATTGATAAGAAAAAGAATGATAAGCGATTGTTAAAAAGAATTGAGATAGTTGAGGATTTTATAAATTCTAAAAATAAACCTGAATGGATGCTTCTTGAGGTTGTTCCGGTAATACCTCCGGATTTGCGGCCTATGGTTCAGCTTGACGGTGGAAGATTTGCAACTTCAGATTTAAATGATCTGTATAGACGAGTTATAAACAGAAATAATCGGTTGAAGAGGCTTATCGATCTTAATGCTCCGGAAATAATCATTAAGAATGAAAAAAGAATGCTCCAGGAAGCTGTTGATGCTCTTCTTGATAACTCTAAAAAGAGAAAAGTTGTAAAGGGTGCGTCTTCAAGACCGCTTAAATCTCTATCTGATCTTTTGAGAGGTAAGCAGGGGCGTTTTAGACAGAACCTTCTCGGTAAGCGAGTTGACTACTCAGGGCGAAGTGTTATCGTTGTTGGTCCGCAGCTTAAAATGCATCAGTGCGGTTTGCCTGTGAAGATGGCTCTTGAATTGTTTAAGCCTTTCGTGATGCATCAGCTTGTTGCAAGAGAGTTGTGTTTTAATATGAAAAAAGCAAAACACTACATAGAAGAGGAACATGGTGAAGTTTTCCAGATATTGGAAGAGGTTGTTTCTGAACATCCTGTTCTTTTAAATCGAGCTCCGACTCTGCATAGATTGGGTATCCAGGCTTTTGAACCTGTTCTTGTTGAAGGTAAGGCGATGAGGCTTCATCCGCTTGTTTGTAAGGCGTTTAATGCGGACTTTGATGGAGATCAGATGGCTGTTCATCTCCCATTGTCTATTGAAGCTCAAACTGAGTGCTGGATGCTGATGCTATCTGCCAAGAATCTTCTTGACCCTGCTTCCGGTAATCCAATAGTAGGTCCGTC
>JBFZEO010000385.1:0-4210 GCA_041306845.1 Spirochaetota bacterium | reverse complement strand
TCGAAAAGGGGCTGTTTGATATGATAAACGGGATATCGAGCGGTATAAATGATGAATACGTCCTCCTCGGATATAAACACCACAGTCTCGATCTCCTACTCATAATACTATCGATAATCATAGGCAATAAGAGTAAACATCTTGAACCGGCTCAAAACTATATCAGATCCTCCGCAAATTCCGAAACAGGCATCAACTTCATCAAACTCTGGCAGCTCTCGGAGAAACTCGCCTTCTACCTGAGGGAATACGAATATCAGCGTAAAGATATGATAGAGACCTGGCAGAATGAAAAATTGTATTGTACCGACGGCGGAGAATCTTCATTGTATATAAAAGATATAGAAGAGATGGAACGGGAGATATACAACACAATCTTCAAAGACGAGTCGATCAGAAAACGGCTGAATGAACTGACCGGTAAAATCTACACAACGCTCCCTGTCTACTCCGGTAAAATACTTAATGAGTTAAAAAATCTGCCGCCGTCTGACAAAAAAAGGGATATCATATTTTTCGGATTCTCGCAGATCTCTTTGTATCACTACGATATCATCTCCAAATTGTCGAACTTTTTCTCGATAAGGATATATCAGTTCAATTTCTTACCGGGATTAAAGAGTTACTATCAGACTGGACGCACAATACCATTTTCCTCTGTGAATATTACAGGCGGTTCCGATGTAAAACTCCTCCCTATCGATATTTATAAACCGCTCAGAGACAACATGAACGTACTCAAGGATTATGTAAAACGGAGCGAGATGGATATCCCGGTTACTTTTGTGAATAGAAAATCGAGTTCCCATTCCCCAGAAAACTCACTCCGGACACTACAAAACTTTATCAGAAACAACGAGCCGCCGCAATCATCGGTTATGCAGGACAAAAGCCTGCAGATATTTGCTGCTCCCGGCAAGATGAGGGAGATCGAAGCGATATACAACAGTATAGTGGACAACCTGACAACGATAAGCGACCTGAGAATGAGCGATATAGCAATACTCCTCCCCGATGTAGGCAACTACAGGATGGAGATAGAGAGCGTTTTCGGCGGGGCAAACAGATTAGTTAATTACAACATTTCCGATACAGACCCTTGTTCAGAGAGTATATATGCGCGTGCTATGACTGCACTCTTCACTCTGATAAATGGGAATTTCACCCGTAAAGAGGTGTTTGATCTCCTGTCAAACAGATGTTTCATGGAAAAATTCGGCATATCCTCCGGAGAATTGTACCAGTGGATGGAGATATGCGGCAAACTTAACATTTTTTACGCATACGACACTGACGACAAAAAGGATGTTTCATACGGCAGGAGCGATCTATTCACCTGGAAACAGGGGCTCAAGAGAATGAGACTCGGACTCATAATGCAGGAGGGCGGGGAACCGGTGGACGGCAAGTATTACCCGTACACAGGATATGACAGCGGCACCTCCGAAATTGTTGCAAAGATAAACAGTGTTGCCGAGGAACTTTTCGGCTTTCTTCTCGATATAAAGGGGGCAAAGTTAACAGGCGCCGGCTGGAGAGAGCGGATCGGATATTTTATGGACAACTTTTTATCGGTTCCTGACGAGCTTGCCGAAGAGGCGGTCATTATGGATGCACTCAAGTCCGATATCGCACGCCTCGAGCTTTTTGACAGTCTGATGAATATCGACTCTGCCGATAACATCGATAAAGAGAACCATGTTGAGTTTGATTATATAAAATCCTACATCATATCGCGGCTCCGGGATCTCCCCTCCGGACGGGGCGGATTCCTACAGGGCGGAGTGAGCATATCGGCACTGACTCCCATGCGCCCGATCCCGTTTAAGATCATCTACATCGCCGGATTAAACGAGTCCGACTTCCCCGCAGAGAGCGACCGTTCAATCCTTGACCTTAGAAATTTCAAAGAGGAAAAGAGTGATATCTCAAAACACGACTCCGATATGTATCTCTTCACCGAGATCATCATGTCGTGCCGCGATAAACTCTACCTTTCATACAACGGACTCGACCTCCAGAAAGACGAGGAACTCTACCCGTCAGGAGCTGTAACGGTTATCCTCGACATCCTTAATAAAAACATCCTGTCTACAGATTTTATTGTCGAAAAAATACCGGTTCAGAGCTTCTCACCGCTCTACTTCTACGATAAAAACCATGGCGATAACAAAGCGCACACCGACATTTACAACCTGAGAAATCCTCACGACAAGAAACTCGCCGTAATGCTCCTTAAAAACAACGGAGCCGGCAGGATTACTGTGGAATGGGGCAACGCAAAACCAATCGATATAACAAACTTTACAGAAAACATCAAAAAAAGTCTCCAAAAAGAGATAAAAAAAACCATCAGCCCGACGCAGAAAAAACCGTTTAACTGTTCCTCATACATCCTCGCCAAACTCATCGAGGAGCCGCTTGAGGCAAAAATAAAATACAATCTGCACGTTGACAACGGGAGGAACCGGGAGACTTTTGAACTCAAAGAGAATGAGAAAATATTTATCGATGAAGAAAACTCCTTTGAGATGAGCAACCTCCTTGAGACGGCGATACCGATTTTACTGGAGAATGGAGATCCTACCGGAAAACGTGATGATTTTATCCATGAAATAATGAACTCCTATAGAAAAAACGAATTATGCGGTAATTTTACCGAATCAGGTATAATATCGGATCTCGAACAGGCAAGAGTCCGCGATGAGATGAGTGCCTATTTTGATATGCTTACCGGGAATGAGACATTTAACGGAGTTATCAGTAGTTCCGTTTACTACCCCAGGATTGAGCTTGCCCGGAGCGGACGGACAAAGAGACACGATGAACTCTACGAACCGCTTTTAATCGAAAACAAGAATACGCTGGTGACAGGCAGCATGAAAAACATATTTTACGATAAAGATAAAAACGTCATATATTTCACAAAGTTCAGTAACAAGGGTTCGGCTGACAACATCAAGAATACAATCCATTTTTATATACATTATCTCATTCTCAAAGGTGCCGGCGTTGTGGTGAATGATGAAACTGCTTTTGCAGCTATGCTCACCGGCAGAAACAAGGTAAATATCTTTGAAGGATTTACAGCCGGCCGTGAAAATGCGCTAAAGAAACTTGAAGATCTTATAGATGAGCTCAAGAGTCCCGATTATTATTACCTTGATTTTTCAGAGATTATTAAAAACAGCAAAAGACGGGAACCGGAGAGCTTTGACAATTATCTCGAAAAAACACTTAACATGGATGATAATGACGAATATAATCCGTTCGGCAGAAAAAGTTCCCCCATTCTAAAAATAGCAGGCTACCCGCCAATCAAAGACTATGAAACATACATAAGTAAAATAGACACACTTTACGGCGACATGGAGAAGATAGGACTCCGCAAAAATGATAACCGGGAGGAGACTGAAGAGTGACTAAAATCATAAATAATCCTGATGAGATCGACCTCGACAGATCCGGCGTCATCGAAGCATCGGCAGGAACCGGCAAGACCTATACGATACAAAACATGGTCGCCAGGATAATAAGACTCGGTAAATGCAGTTATAAAAACATCGTAGTTGTAACATATACAGAAAAAGCTGCCGGCGAACTAAAAACCAAGATCCAGAAACAGCTCGCAGAAGTTATAGCGGATAAAGATAACAATTTTACCAGAGAGATGATCGACAACTGCCGCGAAGCACTCAGTAACTACGGCGGGATGACGATAAGCACAATTCACGGATTCTGCTCGCGGATCCTGCACAACTTCTCTTTTGAGAATGGCGAATCGTTCAATCTATCGTCATCGGACTTTGCCGAACATTCAGATATGGTAAAAGGGGATCTTTTCCGCCGGGGAATGTATGCAGATTTTGAAAAGATGTTTCCCGATGATTATGAGAACGTGATAAAAGAGATTTTTATGTTGACCGGCTGGATAGAGACTCCCGAGGAGTTTATCACCATTCCCATGAGCCTCGCACAGAAGATAAACTTTAAATATGACGACGTTATCCCGAAAACCGGTGAAGTTTCCGGGACACTCAAAGATGAGATAACTGCAACTTTTGATGAAATAGAAACGATGATTGAGGAGATTAAATCCGGACTGAACGCATCCGACTGGGAGGAGCGCATAAAGTCATCAAAGAATGGTAAATTCAGGAGAATTGTAAACATTCTGCTGAGACTAAAGAGGCTTGATAATAATGAGATA
>JBFZEO010000384.1:0-2633 GCA_041306845.1 Spirochaetota bacterium | reverse complement strand
TCGAACCCGGTGCATCCCCTTAATTTGATATAAAATAACTGATTTAAAGATTTTAGTCAAGTGAATAAAATTCACGCGCGTGAACTTCATGTTAAGAATTATAATTTTTTATTTCTCTCTTTATTTCACGGTCTGTTTCGCGCTTTTTTATGGTATCTCTCTTGTCATACTCTTTTTTACCTTTAGCAAGAGCTACTTGAACCTTAACAAGACTCCCCTTAAAATACAAAGAGACCGGTATAAGGGTTATACCTTTCTGTTTTGTCATCAAGATAAGTCGCGCTATCTCTTTTCTGTGCAGCAGGAGTTTTCTTAATCTTAAAGGTTCATGATTATTTATATTACCATGAGAATACTCACTAACATTCATATTTTTGATAAACAGCTCATTACCGCTATCTATGATGTAAGACTCAGCTATACTGCATTTACCGGCTCTAAGTGACTTTACTTCCGTCCCTTTTAACTCTATCCCGGATTCTATAGTCTCTATAAACTCATAATTAAAACCGGCTTTTTTATTATAAACAATTTGTTTACCGCTCATTTTTTACCGGCTTCGGATATTTTCTGTTTCATTAGCAGCTGCAGATCTGTATATATTTTTACAGACTCCTTATTCTCAGCTATAATGTCATTTTCCTCTTTCGTTCTATTACTTTTTGCGGTCAGAATGGAGCTCTCTTTGTTTAAAAGATTAATTATAAAGTCACAAACCTTAACTACATCAGTTTTATTTGCTATAAGATCACCTGTCATCGACACGAGCCTATCTTTATCCTCAGATGAAACATTTTCCTTTGATTTTATCTTTGCATCTATCATACTTTTCAGAGTTTCATCTTTATACAACATACTATTCAGCAGATAGATATAATCATTGAGAATAAGATCCTCGTTTTCTTTATATCTATAAAGCAGGGCTATAACATCGAGACTCTCTATAGGCATATAACTTATCGATGTTCCTATGTTATCCGTTAAATAGAACAAATTTCCTTTTAACGCCGGTTCCTGATCCCTTATTAAGAAAAAAGCATTGTATAATCCATTTCTTTTCGTTCTGACAGTAAAATTGATATCATTTCTTTTTCCAATCTTATTTATTAATTCCACGATATACATTCTTGCCGTTGATTGATTGGTTAATATTGTTCCATCTTTATATATTAAAAGATTATTTCTATTAATAAAATTCATAATCTTATTAACCTTTCCGTCAACATCACTTATAGCATTATTATTCTGAGCGCCGATAGATGATAGTAGTAAAACAAAAATATAGATAAAAAAAGCTTTCTTCATTCTGCCAACCTTTATAGTCAATAATTTTAACTTAATTTAATACAATAAACTAAAATGTCAAGATTTTGCTAAGTAAACATTGAATTATTTAAATTTTAAATATATAGTGGCTCTTGCGAAAATCAACTAAACTTGATTTTAAGTATGCCATAACGATATAATCGCATTATAGGCTGGTCGCAATCTTCCTGATATTTTGGAGTACCAAAAATCATTGCTGATAGCCCATGCAATCTTGGAAACCTCATGCTAAAATTCTATATAATAAAAGTATTTTTGCAAGAGGCTCTATATTCCAAAAACAAAAGAAATACAACCGGGGAAAAAACGTGCCAAAGATGACTATATATGGGAGAAATCCAGTAAAAGAAAAACTGAAAAATATAAAAAGCGGAACTCTGTACTTACAACAATACATAACAAATCAGTTCATTGTAGAAATAACAAAAAAAGCAAAATCAATGAATATTGAAATTATAAATACAACACGTGACCAACTGGATAAATTATCTGAGAATAACAATCATCAAGGCGTTGTTCTGGAATGTGAAGAGTCTTACGATTTTATAATTGAAGAATCATCACTTCAGTTTAGTATTGAAAACGTTAATTCCCAGGAAAATACCATTCTCATACTTGACGGAATACAAGATGTCGGAAATCTCGGCGCGATCATAAGGAGCGCTGCGATGTTCGGAGTATCTCATATCATTCTTCCAAAAAACAATTCTGCACCTATAACACCTGTTGTCATAAAAAGATCAGCCGGAGCGATATTTAGTGTGAAAATCTGTTATGTAACGAACATATCCAGGACGATAAAACTTTTAAAAGATTCAGAATATTGGATATACGGAACTGACTTTGACGGTAAAAACATAAAAACTGTAGAATATCCGGCTAAAACTGCATTCGTTCTCGGAGACGAGGGCACAGGAATACGTAAACTTGTAAAAGAAAACTGCGACGAAATAATAACAATACCGACAACAAACGTTGTTGATTCGTTAAATTTGTCTGTTAGCGGTGGAATAGCATTGTTTGACAGATACTGCAAAATATCCGTCAAACAGTAGTTTTTCTTGATCTGGTAAAGTAACCAACCAATTACTGAGTCTTATCCGTACTCACATCCTTTTTAAGAATCTTATCTATTTCATCAAAGTTATATGTGTCATCATCCTTGAAAAGATCCTTACTTTTACTTTCATCACCACCGAGAAGAGATTTATCAACATTTACATTTCCCAACGAACCTTCACTCAAAGAACCATCCTGACCAGAAGTTCCTATAACCTGATTTTTCTGTTCATTTAATTTACCACACA
>JBFZEO010000382.1:0-6974 GCA_041306845.1 Spirochaetota bacterium | reverse complement strand
ATCTGTAGAGATCGGCGTCGATTCCGGTTTCCATTATCTGATCTCCGAAGACTCCGGTTCCCCGGCTTTTTGAGAATTTTAATTCTTCGTAGTTGAGGTACTCGGTGGAGCTGATCGTGTTCAGCATTGTCCATTTTTGACCTGTGCCTATGAGTGATGCCGGGAACAACACTGTGTGGAATGGGATGTTGTCTTTCCCCATAAATTGATAGAGTAGCGTGTTATCCGGATCTTTCCACCACTTTTCCCATTCACCGGTAAGTCCGGCTGTTATGGAGATGTAGCCGATCGGTGCGTCAAACCACACATAGAAAACTTTATTTTCAAATCCTTCAAGGGGAACTTTGACACCCCAGTCGAGATCACGCGTGATGCATCTTTTTTTGAGTCCCTGTTCGATCCAGCCTTTTGTGACGGCGATTGCGTTGTTTGACCAGCCGCCCTCGACAGATGCTTTTAACATCCATTTTTCGAGCGGATCTTTGAGCTTTTCGAGATCGAGGAAAAGGTGTTTTGTACTTTTGAATATCGGAGTGGCTCCGCAAATTGTACATTTTGGTTTTTTGAGTTCTGCCGGATCGAGGAGTTTTCCGCAGTTTTCACATTGGTCTCCCTTGGCCTTTTCGTATCCGCAGTGGGGGCAAACTCCCTCAATGTATCGGTCGGCAAGGAACATCTTGTCGTGTTCGCAGTAGGGCTGCGTCAGCTCGTCCTCGGTTATATATCCATTCTCATAGAGGCTCTTGAAAATACTCTGGACGATCTCGGTTTGCTCCTTGTCGGATGTCCGTCCGAAGCGGTCGAACTCGATCCCGAGCCAGTCGTAGATCTCCTTGTGGATTTTGTTGTATTTGTCGCAGATCTCCCTCGGGGTAAGTCCCTCCTGGCGGGCTCTGGCAACGGTTGTTGTGCCGTATTCGTCGGTACCGCAGACAAACATTGTTTCATATCCGGCTATTTTGCAGTATTTCACAAAGACGTCGGCAGATAGGACACATCCGATGATGTTGCCGAGGTGAGGGATATTATTCACGTAAGGGAGTGCTGATGTTATTAGAATTTTTTTATTTTTATCCATGATGGTTAACTCTCCGGGTAGTTTTGAGGTATTTGTTTTGATAGAAATTATGAGTATTGTATACTAAAACTAATATAAAATGTCAAACCAATAGATTGGGCTTGGGAGTTCGGATGATTTCCCGGGCAGCGGGAAAATTGTGGTTTTGGTAAATGATCTGGTAGCTTACATCTGATATGTGATGTAAGTTACCAGATATAATAATCACATTGAAAAACAACAGAATAAATATTATACTCTTCCATATTAAGACTGCATAATTTTAAGTGGAGTAAGAAAATGTATAAATTCACAGGTACAATAATTATTCTTATAACGATCGCACTAAACTTTTTATCCGCCGGAGAGAGTGAACTTTTAACACTCCAGGATGCATTCCGCAAGATAGCAAAGGAAGTGACTCCGCAGACAGTTAGAGTCGACAGTTACTCAGCTCAGGGAGAACTCATTACACTCGGCACAGGCTGCATAATCGAACAGAAGGGCGGAACGGTTTATGTGGTCACCAACACGCATGTGATTAATCGTGGTGCTAAATTAAAAGTTTCATTAAACGACTATACAAAGTACGATGCTGTTTTGCTGGGAATGGATGACCGCAGTGACGTGGCAGTGGTCTCATTTAATGCAAAAGAGAATTTTACTCCGGTAAAGATAGGAAATTCGGATAAGATACAGGTTGGTGATTGGGCAGTCAGCATCGGGAATCCATTCGGGTTCAACGGCTCGTTCACCGTCGGTGTGGTTAGTGCTGTCGGCAGATCGATGTACGGCAGTTCAAATCCTACCGATTACATTCAGACTGATGCGGCGGTTAATCCGGGCAACTCCGGCGGACCTCTTCTTAATTTGAATGGTGAAGTTGTCGGGATTAATACATGGATTGCCTCGACTACCGGTGAGAATTCCGGACTGAGTTTTGCGATACCGATTAACCTCGTTATGCAGATATTTAACCAGATTGTTAATAATAAAAAAGTTGAGTATCCGTGGCTTGGTGTTTATGCGCAGGGACTTAACAATGAAACATTCAAGAATTCACTCGGATTAACACTTGATAAGGGAGCATACATAACACAGATTGTTGAGGGATCGCCTGCCGATAAGAGTTCTCTATCCGTAGGAGATATAATTATAGCAGTTAACGATCGTGAGGTTAAGGATTCAAACGAACTTGTATGGGTTGTTTCAAAGTTTAGGCCCGGTGAAGTTGTAACTGTTAAATTTATACGCAACGGTACCATTCTTACTGATAGAATTACCCTTGCTGTAAGACCCGACCCGTCTGCCGTTAACAAGCAGAGTCAGGTGCAGAGTGCGGATGAGGGGAGTGTTTTCCTCGGTGCTGTTTTGTCAGAGAATGGGGGCAGTGTTACGATAAAGAGTATAACTCCGGGTACGCCGGCATCGGAGTCTGGACTAAAACAGGGAGATAAGATTATCCGTATAAACAAGATTGATATAAAAAATATGAAAGATATAGATGGTATAAAATCTGATAAAAATATAAAATTTTACTACTTTACCATTCTGCGTAATAACAGAGAGATGATAATCGGTGTAACAACCGGAGAGTAATCAGAAAGGGGTGATAGAAAGAGTCCTTATACGGACTCTTTTTTATCTAATCCTCTCTCCGATGCCGCTCTTCCGGTATCATTCTAAATTGAAAAATAACCCCGCACACAGCAAGGATTGCTGTCACAAAAAGCAGAATGTAATAAAGATCGTGATAATTTTTTAACGCACCGTAAAAATTTGGGAACGCATGAAATCCGTTCTTGAGTGAATATATAAAATATGCGAGTCCGGTAACTATTCCATAGGCACCGAGGACAGCAGTTGACAGTATAATCATAATTTTTTGGAAGATGATCGATATGATGCCGCCGGCGATACCGATTATTATCATGATGATTAATGGATCGACTCCATGGATTGTTAGATTAAGGTTGGAATATATAATAAATGCGGCAAATGCGCCTGACAGGAAGATCCCGAGGTAATAAAAAATTAGGACAAGAATACCGAGTATAATCCCGACCGACACCGCTATTATAATAAGTACAGTTTTATCTGCGATAAAAGCCGGGCCATAATTCATTACAAGAAAGATGCCTCCAAAAAAACCGATTATAACCAGAGTAAATTTGAATAAACCGTAACCGTAAAAACAGGATAAAACTCCGAAAACAGTTAAAAGAATGGGAAGCAGATAGAGCGGTAAGGTATTTGCCGTCATTTGTATTCTCCTTGATTGACTAACGGGCACCTCTAATAACCTCATTTGGTTTCATACTCGTTCTTTTTCTCATATACTTCGTCGCTGAAATCCCCACATAAACAGATTATGCTGTGGCTTCAGCTTCTCGTCTATGAGAAAAACTACTTTGTTTGAAATGCAAGGTTATTAGAGGTGCCCTAACAATTAGTAACACTACATTCAAATATTTTCAATAACAATTTATAGTGTTTTGTGCGAAATCCTTATGTGTTTTAGAGATGCCTTTGGGATTAAATCTCAGGGCATTTTTAAGCTGAACCCCTCTATGTGTCAGTAATTGGCGATGATGACTGCGTACTCTCCGGCGATCTTATCGGTTGACAGCATTTTTAGGGCTTCTTCAGGTGTGCCAATGTAGGTTTTCTCGTTTATTTTAGAGATCTCCTTACCTACGCAAATCTGCTTGTCGGGATAGATTGCTGCGATATCTGTGATAAATTTCTCTATCCGGTGCGGGCTCTCATAAAATATCAATGAAGCTTCAATCGATTTATATGCCTCAAGGTCTTTGCGCCTCTTGCCACCTTTGCACGATAGGAAGCCGGCAAAAAAGAAGGAGTCTGTCCTGAACCCGCTCATGCATAAGAGTGGAATGAGGGCTGTGGCTCCGGGAATGGCTGTTACTGTAATCCCTTCCATTCTGCACTCTCCGACAACGCTGTACCCCGGATCTGATATGAGAGGAGTTCCGCCGTCACTTATAAGAGCGACATTTTTACCTTCCTTTAGGAGTTTTACAATGCCGGAAGATGAGTTTTTTTCGTTATGACTATGATAGGAGATCAGGCGGTTTTTGATTTCATAGTGGTTGAGGAGTTTGAGTGAGTGCCTTGTGTCCTCGCAGGCTATGATATCGACGCTTTTGAGAATGTTCAACGCTCTCAACGTTATATCCTCAAGGTTGCCTATGGGAGTGGATACGATATATAAAGTTCCTGGTTGATGCAAGGTAGGCCCCTTTTAGATTTTATTTTTCAAAATTAAAGATGATCTCTTCATTGAGTTTTTGTTTGTAATACCCTTTTATGCAGTTGGCAAATACGAGTGAACTTGTAAGAGCACCTATTCCGCCGGGGACTGCTGTTACATATCCGCCTGCTGCTGCAACATCATCAGAGTCTGCGTCGCCGCAAATTTTACATTCTCCATTATCAAGCGTTATGCAGTTGATACCGACATCGAGGACGAGAGCCCCATTCTTAATCCAGCTCCCCTTGACGTTTTTTGCTACTCCGCAGCTTGCTACTATAACATCGGCATCCTGTGTAATCTCGGAAATATCAGGTGTTTTTGTGTGGACGATTGTCGGTGTGAGATCCCGTTTGAGGAGTAAATGGAACGCCGGTTTACCGACTGTGATGGATCTGCCGATAACGACCGCTTTCTTGCCCTTGAGTGGAATGTTTAATTCTGCTGCCAGATGTTTAAGTGCTATGTCGCATGCCCAGGCTGTTGCCGGGATCATAAAGGGTTTACCATAGTAGATAAGACCCTGGTTGTAAGGGGAGATCCCGTCAACGTCTTTAGTGAAATCGATAAATTTGGCGACTGTGAATCTGTCAATTTGATCCGGCAGCGGCACCTGTATCAGTATACCGTTTGTGTCTGATCCGTTCGTCTTTGTGAGAAGTTCGACAAAGTCAGTTTCGCTTATCTCGGTGCCGCACTGCGCGATTTCGACCTCGATACCGAGTTTTTCCCCATTCTTTTTTATCCCGCTGAGATAACTCATCGATGAAGGATCGCTTCCAGCTATGATGCAGGTGAGCTTTATTTTATCCTTTATACTGGAAATCTTTGTTGTTAATTCATCTATTATCTTATCTTTTATAAATCCGAGTTTTATTATTTTGTCCATCACAGCTTCCTTGCATGGTATTTTATGCAGGTTAGTATAATAAAATTATCCGTATTTGTAAATCTGTTGTTTTTTATTGTTAGAATGGATATCGGGCAAAAATAACCAGATTAATCATGCAATCATTGTAGCTGCCTCCGATTCGTTTAATTTGACTATTAACAAAGATATATCATCATCGTTCTTTACGTCACCTTTAAAAATCACAAGTTCATTCATGATGGTATTTATAAGATCTTCATTGTTTAACTCGTTGTTTTTTTGAATTGTTTTAATGAAACGTTCCATTCCAAAACAATCCCTCTTTTTATTCTTTAATTCAATTATTCCATCGGTAAAAAGTACAAGTTTATCTCCTTTTTTCATATATGACGAGTTATTTTTATATTCCAGTTTGTCAAGAAATCCGATTATTGGAGAATTTGTTTTGAGCATATCAACTGTATTATCCTCCCTGATTATAAAGGTGTCTGGATGTCCGGCATTTGTGTACTCGATATATCCTGTTTCTATGTCGAGGATTCCGAAAAATGCGGTAAAATATTCCATGTTGCCTATGATTGAGAATAATTCCTGATTTACTTTACTCACAATTTCTGCACTATTTTTGCATTGCAGTGAGCTGTTTGAGAATGCGATTTTTATTGTCATTGTTATTAGTGCTGCCGGTAATCCGTGTCCGCACACATCTGCCATTATTATCCCAAGTTTTTTCTCATCTATCATAAAAACATCATAAAAATCTCCTCCAACCTTACCCATAGGCTGGTAACTTCCACTTATCTGTAAAGTTTCTGATAATGGAAATTTTGCAGGAATTATTGCATTCTGAATTTTTTCTGCCATTTCAAGTTCGCTTTGTATCTGTAAATGTGCATCATTTAATTTTACAAGTGCATTCTTTAGTGAATTTTCTCTGCTCGCTATTCTATGTTTCATCAGATTTAGTTCTCTCATCAGATAAAGCAATTCATTCTCCTCAGAGCTTTCTGCTATTTGTCCGGGGAGAAGAAGTTCTACATCGTAATTTCCTGTTTTTACCTCTTCGCAGAATTTTTTAATTTTGTTAAGTTGTCTTGTTAATAACCAGTAATGTGCGGCTTCCCCTATCACAAGACTCAATAGTAATACTCCGAAAAATGATACGGATACAGCAAATTGAAATTTCATTGATAATGGATCCCATAAGAGCCAGCTCATAAAAACCACCGGAAGAAATGTGAAGATAAAAAGTATTATTTTGAATTTTGAAGCAATCTTCATTATAAAATCTCCTTTACAAATTAAGTTATAGTTGTATAAATAAGTTATAAAAGACTAACATTTTGTTTGTTTTTAGTCAATATCAATAGTGGAGAAAAAAATGGGTAATTATCTTTTGGATGATTTAGTTATGGATAAAGCAAGAATTGAACTGAGAAAAACGCCTGAGGGTCTCAATTTGTTGTTTTCTGGTACGATTGATTCACAAAATTCGGATATTCTTCTCTCTCCGTTTTTTGATGGTGTTCACAAAAAAATAATTGAAAAAGGGATTAAGCACGTTGATCTTGATTTTACAAAACTGGAATTTCTTAATTCTAGAGGAATAAAAAATATTGTCAGATGGATACTGTTTATACCTCAAGTTCCCGAAGAGAATTCCTATCGGATAAAAATGATAGCTTGCAAGCATAGAGAATGGCAGGCAACTTCTTTAAAAATGCTTACAATTATTGCCCCTGCATTTGTCACAATTCAAGTTAGATGAAATT
>JBFZEO010000380.1:0-3097 GCA_041306845.1 Spirochaetota bacterium | reverse complement strand
CGTTCCGACACCGCTCTTTTTATTCGGATCAAAATCGGTACTGATAAAGGAACCGCTCGGAGTTGTACTTATAACAGCGCCGTGGAACTACCCGATCAATCTCCTGTTTACTCCGCTTGTCGGCGCCATATCTGCCGGCAACTGCTCCATTCTCAAGCCAGCTGACTACACAGCCAGCACACGCGATGTCATAAGCAGACTCATATCAGAGACGTTTGATGACAATTACATAACAGTTTTTACCGGCGGCCGCGATGTGAATGATAAGTTGTTCCGAAGCAAGGTCGATCATATCTTTTTTACCGGAAGTCCGGAACTCGGCAAGAAAGTGATGCAGATCGCAGCCGAAAATCTCATTCCCGTAACACTCGAACTTGGGGGCAAAAGCCCATGCATAGTCGATGAGACTGCGGACATAAAACTCGCAGCAAAGAGGATAATCTGGGGTAAACTCTTAAACGGCGGACAAACCTGCGTCGCTCCCGATTATGTACTCGTCAGCAGTAAAGTTAAAATGGAACTGTTATCCGAAATGAAAAATATAATTACCAAATTTTACGGTTCAGATGACGATATAAAAGATAAACTCCCCCATATAATAAACGATAAACATTTCGCAAGGGTTTCCGGATATCTAAAAGACGCAAATATTTACTGCGGCGGCGTAACAGATCAGGCGGTAAGATATGTTTCACCGACAATTATTGTTGATCCTCCGCTCTCCTCCCCGGTTATGAATGAGGAAATTTTTGCCCCGATACTGCCGGTTATAGGATTTGACAATATATCTGGTCCCATTGAATTAATAAGCTCCCGTCCCCATCCGCTCGCCCTCTACATTTTCAGCAGCTGCAGAAAAAATATAGATAAAATAATCAGGCGATGTACATCCGGCGGGATATGTGTAAATGACACAATAGTACACACATCTAATCCGAACCTTTCATTCGGCGGAGTCGGAAACAGCGGCATGGGAAGATATCATGGTCAGGCGAGTTTCGACACATTCTCGCACCACAGAGGAATGGTAATCACGACTAAAATCTTTGATCTCCCTGTGCGGTATCCGCCATATGGAAATAAAATTAATATTGTAAAAAAAATTATGAAGTAATAAAAATAAATTTGCCAAATGTAATAATTACAGTATAATCACCGCGGAAGAAAATCAAATGATAGAAACAATTAATTTCGATAATATCGACGACAGAGTTCTCATAAGAGCAAAAAAAATTCTTGATAACAACGGTCTTGTCTGCGTACCTACAGATACGAGTTTCAGTATTGTCTGTTCTCCAAACTCAAAACTGGGCATCGATAAACTTAAAAATCTTAAGGGGAAAGGTACTCAGTTCACAATGACTCTGATCTGCTGCTCTATCTCGCAGGTGAATGAGTACGCCGAGCTGTCAAACAGCAACTTTAAAATTCTTAAGAAATACACTCCCGGACCGTTTGTTTTCATACTGCCCACCATTCACAGCACAGAAAAAAAACTCAACATGAAACGGGCTGAACTCGGTGTAAGAATCCCCGACTCCAAACCGGTTACCGAGTTGATTAAACTCACAGGTTATCCGCTCTTTGCGATAACAGCCTCCAAATCTATGCTCGAATCAGGCTGGTGGCATGAGGATTTTGCAGAACAAAATCTTTTTGAATACGGTTATGAGATGGAGGACATAAGAGAGATCGAAATGATAATTGACAATAATACTAACGAGCCTCATATGAAGATACAGACAACTGTGGTCGATCTCCAGGAAGAGGAACTAACCATAATCAGGCTGGGAGCCGGAATATTGTAGATAAAACCCGCAAAGATCCATCTTAGAAAATCATCAGAAAATACGCATCCAGGAATTATAAAAACAAACAGTTTATTTGTGATCTTCTACGAATGAATAACGACACCCTATCTAAGGTGCCGTTACTTCATAATCATTGAGTTTGATCCCTTTTTCTATAAGCTCTTCGTAACATTCCCTTGCCTCTTCGATCGCCTTTTTATCAGCCTCAGCATACTTAGGATCGTTCCTGTAATAATTTCTTTCTGTTGCCTTACGTACAGTTCTTATCCTCGTTATCTCTTTCAGCATGAGGTATCTTGTCACCTTCGAAATCTCAAAATGGGAGAGATGAGAAAAATTCTCATATTTTATAGGTTTGAGAATGGTAAAGTACGGCTTT
This sequence comes from Spirochaetota bacterium, assembly GCA_041306845.1. Taxonomy (GTDB): domain Bacteria; phylum Spirochaetota; class GWE2-31-10; order GWE2-31-10; family GWE2-31-10; genus JBFZEO01. Next base: position 907 of record JBFZEO010000380.1, on the reverse strand, counting down.
ACATCTCTAATCATCGGCGGACCAACTGGTCTTACACAATCCCAAACATCAAGAATTACCGGAACAATCTCCGACTCCGTATCAAGAGCCAGTTTAAAACTTCCTCTGTGAAATCTGTGAATCTGCCCGTCCTCACTTCTCGTTCCCTCTGGGAAAATTATTATCGGAACCCCCTGCTCAAGACGATTCTTACAGATATCAAGAGATTCTGTCGAATCTCTTTCCTCTTTTAGAATAATATTACCGGCAAAATTCTGCATCCAGCCGATAAGCGGAGCCTTTACCCATTTTTCCTTAACAAGAAATTTTATTGGTCCCGGAAGCAAAAACATCAATATTACATCGTATATAGATGAATGGTTTATTACATAAATTCTTTTTTGACCTTTTACTGGAGCTTTAACACCATTCTTCGTCATCTTGATTCTATGTACAAAAAAAAGTATAAAAAAAGCATTACATGAAACCTTAATAAAATTAGTTACAACCCGTTTATCCTTATCAAGCCCGATTAAATACGCAACGAGACTGATAGGTAAAAGGATAAAAAACTGGATGATTAAAAGGATTATAAAAAGCGAAAATCCCCATATAGAGTAAAAAAGGTGAAGTAATCTGAACTTATCTTCATATTGATAATTTTTATTCATGTATTCTCTCTCATTTGAAAATTAGCCTCAATCTATCATAAAATAAAAAAATGTTAAAGATTTTTTTAATGTTAAATTAATGTGTTCATTCTAATTTTACTTAAATTTATTAATCGAAAAGTGCAGCTCCTGCAATTAATATATGCAGGAGGTTTTTATGGAAAAAGGTTTTAAGATCGAATTTCATATGCTTTTTGATGATGAACTGCACGAGACTATTATGGAGCACGCCGGTCAGAAGGATATGAGTTTGTCGG
>JBFZEO010000379.1:0-3031 GCA_041306845.1 Spirochaetota bacterium | reverse complement strand
ACCGGCCAGCAAAAAAATCGAGGTCATCAAAAAAAGCTCCTCTTTTAACCTTTTATCGGTTAATTTCTCGCCTCCCGATACGAGACTCCTGAGAGTTGTCTCCTTAGACCGGTTAAGTCTCATTCTAAACTCAACAGGATCAAGAGCGGTAAAAGCTCCAGAAACGTACTCAATAAACAATTTTCTCGCCGCCTCCAACTGATACTCCTCAGAGGTAAAATTATCAAGAATACTCAACCTGACCTGACATAGAGAAAACACAGAACTCAAAAGAACATAGAAAGGACTCGATATTTTACCACAAGAGTCCATCTCATCCATAATGTAACCGATATACCGCTTATAAAAAAGTATCGTATTTGATCTATAAAAAACCTCGCCGATGTGAGAAAGAACATTAAAAACATGTTTATCAAATTCTATTGATGAGAATGGATACCCGAAGACGATCTCAAAATCGCCCTCAAATTCCCGCATCTTCTGCTCCGCTTTCTCACGGGTGCGACGCTGCTCCGTCTCATATCCGGCAAGAAACTTCTGATATGCCGCAATAAGTTCCCGAGCTGCCGAAGATGAACCTACATTACCTGTAATATCAGGATGAATTGTAATTATTCTCCGTCGGAATGCACTTTTTATAACATTTAGATCAGAAGAAGGAGAGAGGTCAAGCAGTTCAAAAATGGTATTATTCATTTTAGTTTCTTTTTAAGTGTGGAATGTTCTGACTTTAGCTTTATGACATCAACATGACCTGTCTGAGTATCAAGACATATCTTAATTGCCTCATCATCAAGGGTCTTCTCCTCAACTATTTTTATCCGAGCCATACTCAGAAATGCTTTGACGAAATCTACGTTAGACTCCTGTATAGACAAAATACTATTTATATTCGGATCACGCCCCATTAGCGACCCGCCGAAAATTTTAGCCTCTATATCACTTCTCCTACTACCAAGTTCCTCCATCTGATAGAGAAGTTTCTCAATAGAAAAAATCCCGTATTTAGAATTCTTCTCCTCCAGCATTCTTTCAGCTTCACTTTCAATAAAAGTCCCCGGCAAAATTATATGATTCATCCCGCCGATCTTCTTAACCGGATCAAAAAGGACAACTGAAACGCATGATCCTAAAACAGTCTGAAGAATCATCGGTTGATCGGTAACATAAAGCCCGCCAATGGATATAATCTTTAGAGGAATATCTTTTTTATGACCACCATGAATATTTATCATATATCTCCCGCAATAAACACAGCTCGTAAAACCCGATTTATTAGAATGATTTGACAATTTAATTTTGTTTAAGTATATCTTAAAATAAGTTAAATCACCATCAACAGAGATAAGAGTAACAAAAAAAAAGGCTTGTATCAACATTTTAGTTATAAAAGTTAAAATATGGATTTTTTTATGAGAAAAAAGGAAAAAATTATGAGACAGATACTTAAAATAATAATATTGGTTGTTTTTTTAATTCAACTCAGCTGCATCAACGCAGAAAAAAGCCGATCCGAGATTGTTAAGGAGTTATTTGAAAGCGTTGAGGAATGGATGGGAACGCCTTACATATACGGAGGAGCCTCAAGATCGGGCATAGACTGCTCAGGATTTACCGGAAAAGTATATGAAAAAGTTTTCGGTATCTCACTCCCGAGAAGTGTCAGAGCACAGAAAGAGATTGGAGAAATAGTAACCGATAAACTTCAGCCGGGAGATCTTTTATTCTTCAACATAGACGGTTCGATAAGTCATGTAGGGATATTTGTTTTTGGAGACAAATTCATTCACGCTGCAAGTGCCGGACCAAACCTCGGAGTTGTAAAGTGTTCACTCGAAGAAAACTATTATAAAGAGAGATACGCATTCGCCAAAAGACTGATAAAACTGCCGGCCTACCAGAAAGAGACCGAAGAAAAAGAGAAACCGGAAATCAATGACATAATAAAACCTGATGAACCGGAGATAATTCCCGGGAACTCGGCAGAAATCAACACTGGACTTGTCGTACTAAACGGCAGCCTCACAGATATCGGCGAAAAATTCACCGGCAACGACACCATTTACTATGAGGTAAAGAATAACAATTCAAAGTTTAAAACTTTCAAGATAACCATAACATCGTTAGATACCGGATCAACAAAAGATCTCTATCTGTTCGGAGTAACCGTCGGTAGCCGGCAGAATGGCAAAATTCAACTGAAAAACAAAGGTAAATACAAAATATCCCTTATAACAGGGAACAGTAGAATTGCAGAGAAAATCATAGAGATAAACTAAGAATAATTCAGAAACATTTCAATCAGCCGGAAACAGTTTTAGGGTACCTCTAATAACCTTGCATTTCAAACAAAGTAGCTTTTCTCATAGAAGAGAAGCTGAAGTCACAGCATAATCTGTTTATGTGGGAATTTCAGCGACGAAGTATATGAGAAAAAGAACGAGTATGAAACCAAATGAGGTTATTAGAGATGCCCTATATTGAAGCTCTTAAAAGAGTCTACGGAAATCCTAAAAGAATTTAATCGCCTCAATAAAACTGTATTTTTCCTTAAAAGCCGGTACAAGTTCCGGATCATTCGGAGCCTTGAACCCCCTAGCCTTAAATATCTTTTCTCCGCCGGACTCATCATTGATATGAAAAAATATATTAAGAGATCCGGTGAGAATATTGAAGTCATCCCTCAGCATGGTAAGTTCGTCCTCTGCCATAAGAATATTATCTTTTACATAGATATGAAACTCCGATAACTCAGCCTGTTTCTTTTCATTTAGATCCTGTATTGTGTCCGCTATTATCTGAACAAAATCCTTCGACTTCCTGCACAACGCCTTTATAAAAAGGATTTTTCTTTCAGATAGATGGGCACCGTATAATTTGAACTGGTTTTTATAAACGATTATATCAAAAGTTCCATATTGATCGGATAAGATCACCTTAGCCCAGGTATCTCCATTCTCATTCTTAAAATTTTTCACCTCTTCAACTATACCGCATATCTTAACATCAACCTTTGACTGAAAATTGTCGA
>JBFZEO010000378.1:0-4421 GCA_041306845.1 Spirochaetota bacterium | reverse complement strand
TCGACATTTTGCTTCGCAAAACGACTTCGTCGCCCCTGGTCGCTCTGAGTACAGAGCTACTCGGGTATGCAGCCTACCTTGTTCGTCGGGTGCCTTGAACAGCAATCGAAGATTGCGACCAGCCAGGAAGCATGACGAGCAACAATGTTTTTTGGTACTCCAAAATAACAGCGTAGCGACGTTACCAGTCTATAATGCGATAATATCGCATAAAGGGGTACTTAACAATCAAGTTTACTTGATTGTTGCAAGAGCCACTTTAGTTTATCAACAAATCACTTTGATTAAAAATCAAAGTTTGTTTTAATTTTTCCTCTTTGTAATCTATCAATTGTTTCCCGGTAAAACAATCAAAATTACAGTTTTATTGTTATTTTTTTATCAGAAATTACTTAGTCAAGTCAGGCAGCTGTTGTCAGGAATTTAGAATGTGGTTTGACCAAGTTGGTAATTTTTAACCGGTTACAGCAAAATGATAGTGTTTTAATTGATCTCTTTTCTATAATGACGGAGCACGCTGTTTGGAAAATCGTTTATATTCTATCCCGTATTGAGCAATCTTATATTGGATAACGCGTTTGGTTGTTCCGAGAATCTCAGCAGCGTATGTCTGGTTACCGTCGGCATCCTTTAAGGCATCTGTTATAAGTTCAATTTCGTATGCTCTGACGAGTGCCTCAAATTTACCCCTCTTCTTACCCCTATTCTCAACCATCTTCATTTGAAGCGATGGAGGGAGGTGGTGCGCCTGAATGACACCGTCCTGTGCGAGTATGCAGGAGCGTTCAACACAATTTTCAAGCTCCCTTACATTCCCCGGCCAGTGGTAGGCTGTAAGCATGTCGATAGCTGATGTGTCTATCCTCGATACTACTTTGCCTATTTGCGAAGCGTACTTTTTTATGAAATAATCGCAAAGGAGAATTATGTCTGCTCCCCGTTCTCTTAGAGGCGGGAGGTACAATTGAAAAACATTTAAACGGTAGTAAAGATCCGATCTAAATTTACCGTTGAGAATTTCCTCTTCAAGATTGCGGTTTGTAGCTGCTATGACTCTCACGTCAATTTTAATGTTATTGTTGTCGCCAACTCTTGTTATCTCTTTTTCCTGTAGAACTCTGAGGAGTTTTACCTGAAGCATAAGGGGGAGTTCCCCGATCTCGTCGAGGAATATAGTTCCACCGTCAGCAGCCTGAAATTTACCGATCCTATCGCTTACTGCGCCGGTAAATGAACCTTTTGTGTGTCCGAAAAGTTCAGATTCTATAAGTCCTTCCGGGATGGCTCCGCAGTTGATAGTTATGAAAGTTTTATTTTTACGAGGCGAGAGGTCGTGTATTTGCTTGGCGACAAGCTCTTTTCCGGTTCCGGTTTCCCCCATTATCAGCACTGAAACATTGCTGTTGGCAATGAGAGTTATCTGGTGAGCAAGATCCTTCATCGGTTTTGAATTACCTATTATCGTTCCCGATGAACCTGATATGTTAACCATAGCTTTCAGGCTCTCATTCTCTTTTATGAGAAGTTTTCTTTTGACTATATCGGAAAGGAGTTCAGATATCTTTGTGAGATAAAAAATTTCGTGGGTAAGGTCGGATTTATCGTTTTCTGATAATTCCCTGTCAACAGAGAGGGCTCCTATGGTTTCACCCTTGTATTTTATCGGAACGCATATAAATGCGAGTTCTTCCCGTCGCAGACGTTTTCGTATCCCTGTTTTGTCGAGGAATATAGGCGACTGGTCCAGACGGGGGATAGCTATTGGCAGTCCGCTTTTTACCACTTCACCGGTTATTCCTTCTCCGGGGGCGAATACTATCTCGTCCTCCGGATTCTCGAAACCAAATGAGTCATGGTGGATTTCGCTCAATTCTTTATAGTAAATTGAGATAATCCCCCTTTTGAGACCGGTTTTGTCAGAGAGAAGAGTTAAAATATTTTTTAAAATTTTATCAATGTTTGACTCGGATATGATGAGAGTCGTTATCTCGTGAAGGCAGTATAGCTCTTCGTATGTTAGTGCATTGTCCTGTATCATGCGGGAACAATAGCAAAAAAGTAAATGTTTTTCAAGGAAAATGTTTGTTTTATGGGACAAATATGTATCAAAATACATTGATGTTACGTTTTACGCAATTTGTGACTGGTTGTTTGACATGATACCGATTATCATGTATAAGTTACCGTACTGTTCCGTTTTTTTGGAGCAGAATGGAGAATATATTTATGAATACAGATAAAATTATCGGTGATATAGAGATTTCCTTTTCGATTAAGACGGGAGATTTTATTAAGATGAGTCTGCGGAGTGAATATTTATATACTGGACGGCTGTTAAAGTTTATACCGCTCTATCTTGTACTGGTTGGTTTGATTTTTTATTCAAACATGAAGGGTAACAGCGCAACTCTTGTTCCGGTGGTAATGTTAATTATGCTTATCATACCGGTTGTGATTATTGTTAATTTTTACCATTCTACAAAAAGAGACTATCGGGAGTACCATTGCGGAAATAGTAAATTTACAATATCGGATCGTGGCGTTGACTCCGTGACGGCTGCCGGTGAGGCTTTCTGCGGATGGGAAAGTATATGCAAAGTCATCGAGGACAAGGATGCGTATTACTTCTTTATAAATTCATATTTTTGTTTTTTTATTCCAATGAATGCGATCTCTCCTGTTGATAAAGAAATCTTAACTGCTTTCTTTCAGGATAACCCGGAAGATATAACATTCATCAAAAAATTTTAAATTCCCGTACAGCGGAAACGGCCTTTTCCCATCTCGAGTATAAAAATCTGGCTTTTTCACTTGTGATAGACGGGATGTAATTTATGGAGTCAGATTTGAAATTCATTATGCTTTCCATACTGTAAAATCCTGTTGACAAGCCTGCGAGGTATGCTGCCCCAAGACTCGTTGTTTCATTCATAGTCATGACACTTAGCTTTTCCTGAAGCAGATCTGCTTGAAACTGCATGAGATATTTATTAACAGATGCTCCGCCGTCTGTATTGAAATGTCCAACTGCGCCTCCGATGTCCTGTTTCATGGCACTGACCAGGTCAACGGTCTGATAGGCTATGGATTCGAGTGCAGCCTTAACGATCTCGGCCCGGCCGGTGTCTCGTGTCAGTCCGAGTATTGCACCGCGTACCTCGGGGTCCCAGTAAGGCGTACCGAGTCCAGAAAATGCCGGTATAAAAATTACGGAATCGTTGTTTGTTGAATATGCTGTTTTTTCTGTATCTGAGGATTTTTCTATTATACTGATCCCGTCACGCAGCCACTGGACGACGGCTCCTCCGATAAAGACTGCACCTTCGAGAGCGTAGGTAACTGTCCCGTTTATTTTCCAGGCAACAGTAGTGAGAAGTTTATTGCTTGATTTCATTGCTTTTCTTCCGGTGTTCATAAGGAGAAAGCATCCTGTTCCGTATGTGTTTTTGATATCGCCTTCTTCGAAGCATCTTTGTCCGAAAAGGGCTCCCTGCTGATCGCCGATTATTCCCCCTATTCTCACGCTGACTCCGCCTGTAACGGCTGGAGCGGTGTATATGTTATCCGGTGTGTTTTCTACGGCTGTTGGCAGAATGGAGCGCGGGATTTTGAAGAATGTCAGGAGTTCCTGATCCCAATCCATTGTGTGTATGTTAAATAGCATTGTTCTTGAGGCATTGGAGTAATCGGTAACGTGAAAAGTGCCGGATGTCAATCTGTAAATTATGTAGCTGTCGACAGTTCCGAAGCAAATTTCATTCCGCTTGATTGAGTCTCGAACTCCATCGACATTGTTGATTATCCATTCAGCCTTCGTAGCACTGAAGTACGGGTCAACAACAAGTCCCGTCTTATCGAATATCAAGTCGTTGTATACCGATTTTTTTATCTGCAAACACCTGTCTGATGTTCTTCGGCATTGCAAGCATATTCCGTTATAGATTGGTTTACCGGTAGTTTTTTCCCACATTATAGTTGTTTCTCTCTGGTTGGTTATTCCAATGGAGTCTATGTTTTGCCAGCCGATACTATTTCTCAGGAATACAATTTTTATTGCTTCCATAACGGAGTTGAATATATCTTCAGGATCATGCTCAACCCAGCCTGGATGGGGATAGATCTGTCTGAATTCGATGTTTTCCTTGTCAATTATCTGTCCGTTTTTGTTATAAATAACGGCTCTTGAACTTGTAGTTCCCTGATCTATGGCAAGTACATAATCTTTTGACAATTTAAATCTCCGGTTTATATGTGTTGTTTATATCTGTGAATCTAATTCATTTGCATGAAAATATCAATATTAAACTTATTTTAAGATACTTGTAAATTTTTGTAATCGATATTGTTCGCTGCTGCAATTAATAATAACAGGAGGCTGTTATGTTGCAGATGGTTGCTGGCGGAATGGTACCGGTTGTTAA
>JBFZEO010000377.1:0-14716 GCA_041306845.1 Spirochaetota bacterium | reverse complement strand
ATCTTTATCCCTGTTTTTATCGGCAAATTTGGTTTATATTCTTTAATTGCTTTGAGAATATTAAAGCTATTTCTAAAATCAGAATTCGGTTTTATTGTATTGTGGAGTCTTGCAACTGTATCAAAATTGTGAGAAAGCATGTCAATCGGTAAATCACAAATTTTCCTTAGGATATCCATATCCCCATTAAAATCTGGAATCAGAAGTTCAATCCGGATATCCTGAAAATCTTCCCTTATAGAATTTACGAGTTGAATAAAAAGTCCCGATCCAAAGTCGGGAAGATCATCTCGACAGACCGATGTAATTAAAATATATTTCAGCTTAATTTTTTTTATTAAGGCGAGGATGTTCTTTATTTCGTCTCCATGCGTATAAACAGAGTCTTCGTTGTCTATGTTTGTGCTGCAGAAAAGACAGTTTCTCGTGCATTTTCTGCCGAGGATCAAAAAGGTCATCTCTCCGTTTGTAAAGCATTCTCCCCGGTTTGGGCACTTTGATAATTGACAGATTGTGTCGGTGTTTGTCGATCTTATTATTTGTCGAATGTTATTATCTTCCATTCCATAGAATACTTTTTTGTGGAGCCATGATGGTTTCCTTTGATGGCTACTTGACATAAATTTCCATTTTATTTGGAATAATCTTTACCGAATTGGGAGTTTTTACTTTATAGTTTACTACGGCAGAGCCCTCTTTGATTGTGCTGAATTTATTAAATTCCTTCGATTGGAGTGCGTTCTCTATAATTGCCTTTTTATCGAGAACCAGTCTGTCTTTTATTGAGTCGTTGTTGCTTCCGTAGAATGTGAAAACTTCGCAGATCAATAATTTATTAATAACATTTTTGTCTGTGATATTAATAAAAGTATTGTCGAGTCCGGTAAAAAGAATTAGTACCTTAATTTTATTATTCTTAATTCTTTTTGAAAGGTCTGCTCTTTCTGCATTTATATTATCGATAATTGACATGTTGTATTTTTTATTTAGCAGATACTTTTTTAAATCCTGACTGATGCTCTCGTTATTTAGAACCAGAAGAACATCTTTTAAGTCTTTTTGTGAGCTCTTTTTTTTGCAGTACAATTCAATCGCATTATAGATTACATTTTCATCGATCATTATGTTAAAAACCGGAACATTAGCTACATCGATTTTATGAAAGAAAGACCACGTTAGAATTTTATGTTTGCCAGTTATGAATGCTGCTCCGCTTCTTATTGGTTCTCCTATTAAAAAAGGTTCCATTGCGAATATTGCATTTTTCTTGACATCTGCTGTTTTTGATATGTCTTTGTAAGAATTTAAGAAAGTGTCCGATTTTATATCGGCAACATCGTAGCCGGTAGATTTTAATCCAAGAACTATACTCGTTTTAATCTCTTTGTTTTCTTTTATGTCATAAAAAAAACGATTAGAAAGAAAGAAGGCTTCTTTTTTGTTGTTAATACACGAAACTAAGCAAAATAAAATTAGCAGAGTATAAAAAGATTTCTTCAGTTTACCCTCTCATTTACTTCGCCGCCGTCTGTCTCGTCCGAAACGATTTCACCAAACTTCTCTTCATATTTTTTTATATTCAGTCCGATCGCTTCATAGATCCTTTTTATTGCTGTCGGAGTTGTTATTACTCTTGAATTTACAATTGGTTCGGGAGGCAGCATCGATATAAAGTCGATAACAAATTCACTTTTAGTGTGCATAATCCCAATGTGATTGGCATATACGCCCCTTAATTCATTATCTGCAATCTTTAATTTTAGTTCTTTTCCAGCGTCCATTGCTTACTCCTAAGGGTCAACTAAACAAATGTCCAAAAAACAAATAAAAAAGTATGGTGTATACAAATGCAAAAACTACCCCGGCTACAACCTCTTTTATCTCATGGGCAATATGCTTTGGCATGGTGACGTTTGGGGCCACACTACCGACTATATCGTTTATCTTATCTACATTCCCCCTGAACTTGACCGCGTCAACCAGGACGATGAGAGCTACAATAAAAGAAAAACCAAATAGAGGCGAACGCCAGCCGAAAGCCGGATCAAATCCTATCGCAAGCACCGATGAAACAATAAAAGCGGTGTGACTCGAGGGCATGCCGCCATAATCTGCCATATTTTTTAAGGTAAATTTCCCTGTCTTCACCGATTTTATAGCTGCTTTTAACAACATTGAGCAAAATTGTGCCGATATACCTATTATAAAAATTTTGTTTGTAGCGATCCCGGGAACCATTCCCAATAGGCCATCTGCAACAAGTTTAAAATTATCTGCTATAAACACTCACGCCCCCGTTATTTGTATATTGGAAATTTATCACATAAATTCTTAACTTTTTCTTTAATCTGTGACTGAACTGATGTGTTGTTTATGTCTGAAACGACATCGTTGATGAATCCGGCTATGATTATCATCTCATTTTCTTTCATTCCTCGGGTTGTCAGTGCCGGAGTTCCGATCCTTATCCCGCCGGTTACAAGCGGTGATGTTGTGTCGAATGGTATGCTGTTTTTGTTGACAGTAATTCCTGCGTGATCCAGAGCGTGTTGAGTGTCTTTACCGGTGACGCCTTTATTGTTAAGATCAACGAGAACAAGGTGGTTATCGGAACCGCCGGAAAACAATTTAAATCCGAGTTTAGTTAACTGATCGGCAAGAGCTTTACAATTTTTTACAACCTGTTTCTGATATTCAACAAATTCCGGAGACAATGCTTCCTTAAACGCAACGGCTTTTGCTGCGATAACGTGCATCAATGGTCCGCCCTGTATTCCCGGGAAAATCGATCCGTCAATCAGCTCGCTCATCATTTTTACCCGTCCGCTCTTTGGAGCAACTATCCCGAGCTTATTTTCAAAGTCTTTGCCCATCAAAATCATCCCGCCACGTGGGCCGCGCAGTGTCTTGTGGGTTGTAGTTGTTACGAAGTGAGAATGTTCAATCGGGCTTGGATGAACGCCTGCAGCTACCAAACCGGCGATATGTGCCATGTCTGTCATTAAGTAAGCGTCTACACTGTCTGCGATCTCTCTGAATTTTTTAAAATCGAGAGTTCTTGGATAAGCACTGGCTCCTGCAACTATCATTTGAGGTTTTTCCCTCTTTGCAATCTTTGCCAATTCCTCATAATCTATGTATCCGGTTTCCTTAGAAACTCCGTATGTTGCAACTTTAAAAAGTTTTCCGGAAAAATTCACGGATGCTCCATGCGTAAGATGTCCGCCATGAGCCAGATCCATTCCCAATATCTTATCTCCGGGCTTCAGGACGCTAAGGTAAACTCCCATGTTTGCCTGACTGCCTGAGTGGGGCTGAACGTTTACGTATTCACATTTAAAAAGCTTTTTTGCTCTTTCAATGGCGAGCTTTTCGGCAATATCCACAAATTCGCATCCGCCATAATATCTTTTGTCAGGATATCCTTCTGCATATTTATTTGTGAGTACCGATCCTTGAGCTTCAAGCACATTCGCACTTACAATGTTTTCACTTGCGATCATCTCAAGCTGATACTGTTCTCTGTTTAGTTCTTTTTTTATAGAATCGTAAAGTTCCGGGTCAAAAGTTTCAAGTTTCATTATATTCTCCATGATTATTTGCACGATAAAGGAAGAGCCGCCTTATTTAAGGGTACTTCTAAACTCCCCATTAAGTTTTTAATTTGCCTTTTTTATGTTTATTTTTTTGTAAAAAATCAGATCTTTTTCAGTATAAAAAATATAATGACATTGGTCAATATTTTTTAATATCTAAAATTAAACTAAGGATTTAAAAATGATAAAACATATTGTAATGTGGAAGTTGAAAGATTTTGCGGAGGGATGTAACAAGCGTGAAAATGCGCTAAAATTAAAAGCCGCTCTTGAATCGTTAAAGGTAAAAATAAATAAGATTATTGAAATAGAGGTTGGGATAAATTATACAGATTCAACATTTGCCTGTGATGTTGTCCTCTATTCAATATTCAATTCAAAAGAGGATCTTGATATATATAAAGTTCACCCGGAACATTTAAAAGTTGTGGAATTTGTGCAGAAGATTATAGAGTCGCGCTCAGTTGTAGATTATGAGATTAAGATATGACAGTGTCCCTAGTATTAAGGTAAATATCCAAATTTATATCTTTTAGGATTTATAAAAAAATCATCAGATTTTAAAGAAGTTTTATCGCTATATTCTATATTCTTGGGGTATGGCAGATGTCATTTTTGCTGCTGTTCCATGTAAATGATCAAATTTTGCCCATTCTAAAATAGTGAATTTGTACTCGCCATCTGATACGGATGATTGTATTTTTGTTATGGAACAATTGTGGTTCTCTTCTCTTAATAGGTCAAATTTATCTGAATTGTGGCAAATTGTTAACAATGATGTGCAAAATAGTCCTCCGTGTCCCACAAGTATTATGTTCTTCATATCTTTATCAGAGATTGCAATCTTTAGGCTATTTAACATTCTACTCTTTGCCTCTATATAGTTTTCACCGCCGGGGAATCGTGCTTCATGGTTTCCATTCATCCATTCTCTGAGTGTGCTAAAGTATATATCCCAGCTTTTTTTTGATAATGGATCTTTTTCGAGGTCACCGACATTCATCTCTCGCAGCCCTTCAATTATCCCGATGTTGAGACTCTTACTTGTAGCTATAAAAGAGGCTGTTTCGTATGCTCTTTTTAATGGGGATGAGTAGATGTTGTTTATTTCTGCGTTTTTTAGAAAATCAGCAGTTTGCCTGGCTTGTTCTACTCCCTTTGGTGTAAGTGAATAATCTATTATTTTGTGCGATAACTCTTTGTTTATGTTGGCAGGGTTTTCTCCATGCCGTATAAGATATAAAATATTGCTCATGATTTTTTGATTATATAATAAATAAAAGCAAAACAGAAATTAATTAAAATTATTTTATTTTTTGTTGCATGATTTTGTATATAGTGTTAATATGGTGTTAACGTAAAAAAATAACACTATATATGGTGTTATTTTTTTATGCACTTTTGAACACGGATATAATATGAAGTGTCCTAATTGCGGATCTATGGATGATCGCGTATTGGAATCAAGGCAAATTGCAGATGGAAGCAGTATCAGGCGGCGGCGGGAATGTAACGGCTGCTCCTATAGGTTTACATCGTATGAACACATTGAAGAAAAGAAACTTATTATTGTTAAAAGAGATGGAAGGCGGGAAGATTTCAGCATTGATAAGTTGGCAAAAGGTGTTCATAGGGCTTTTGAAAAAAGGCCTGTTTCTCAGAGTTCTATTGACGACATTCTCGGGGAGATAGAGACTAAATGTAGTGTCATGGCTAATGATGCCCGGGAAATAGAGTCGTCAAAACTTGGCGAATTGGTTATGGAAAAACTGAAAGAGGTTGATCTTGTTGCTTATATAAGATTTGCTTCTGTTTATCGCCAGTTTGATGATGTCAAAGAATTCATTAAGGAAATAAAAAAGATTAAGATTAAGTAAATCAAATAATTGATTTGCAAACAAACCCGCAGATTTAAAAAAAATAAAAACAAAAAAATCGTAAAATTTTAGGGAGGGGGAGACCACTATGAGTAAGTGGAGAAGAGAAGTTTTGGGTGTCGGCAATATTGCTGATTCAGATGAATACATAATAAAACACATTATAAAGAGAGACGGGCAGCTTGAAATCTATAATAGGGAAAAACTTTTTAATGCGATAATGTCAGCCGCAAAAGCTGTTGATAATCCGGATCCTAATCTTGTAAATCATATAACAGATCTTACCGAATTAAAGATAAAGTACCTGATGACTACCAGACATCCCAATTCTGCGCCAGCCATAGAAGAGGTGCAGGATCTTGTCGAAGAAGTGTTGATCGAGGAAAAACTTGTCAAGATGGCAAAAGCCTACATTATTTACAGGGCAAAACACAAGACGATAAGGGATTCTAAAGAGCTGGTTCTCGATATTAATGAGACAATGGAAGGATATCTTGCTCAGACGGATTGGCGTGTTAATGAGAATGCTAATGTCAACTATTCACTTGGCGGACTCATTCTACATAACTCCGGAACGATAACTGCAAATTACTGGCTAAAAAATATTTATTCACAAGAGGTTGCGGATGCTCATATAAACGCTGATTTTCACATACATGATCTTAGTATGTTCAGCGGATATTGTGCAGGATGGTCGCTGAGGCAATTGATTGAAGAGGGATTGGGCGGCGTTCACGGGAAGATTAGTTCTAAACCGTCAAAGCACCTGTACACATTGATATTTCAGATTGTAAACTTTCTTGGGATTATGCAGAATGAATGGGCTGGTGCTCAGGCATTTTCAAGTTTTGACACTTATATTGCTCCGTTTGTCAATTCAGATAATCTGAGTTACAACGAGGTTAAACAGGCTGTTCAGAGTTTTGTATTTGGAGTAAACATCCCGTCACGATGGGGAAGTCAGGCTCCATTCACCAACATAACACTTGACTGGGTTTGCCCGGACGACTTGAAGGATAAACCGGCGATAGTCGGCGGTAAGCAGTACAAGAACCATGTTTACGGTGACTTTCAAAAAGAGATGGATCTTGTAAACAGGGCGTTCCTTGAAATCATGCTTGAGGGTGATGCGAATGGAAGAGGATTTCAGTATCCGATTCCGACATATAATATAACTAAAAATTTTGACTGGGATTCTGATAATGCAAAACTTCTGTTTGAGATAACTGCGAAGTACGGTACTCCGTATTTTCAGAATTTTATCAACAGCAATCTGGATCCGAGTGATGTAAGAAGTATGTGCTGCCGGCTTCAGCTTGATAAGAGAGAGCTTCGCAAGAAGGGAGGCGGTCTTTTTGGTGCGGATGAGTTTACCGGTTCTATTGGCGTTGTTACGATCAATTTGCCGAGAATAGGATATTTGACAAAAACTAAAGAGGAATTCTTCAATAGGTTGACCTATTTTATGGATCTGGCAAAGGAATCACTTGTTGTTAAACGTAAGGTTATAAACCGTCTTATGGATAATGGGTTGTTCCCGTATACCAAAAGATATCTTAAGCACATAAATAACCATTTTTCTACAATTGGTATCAACGGGATGAACGAGTGTCTTCTTAACTTCATGGGGAAAGATATTGTTTCTAAAGAGGGGCGAGCATTCTCCATAGAAATACTTGATTTTATGAGGAAAAAACTTGCCGACTATCAAGAGGAGACTGATGATCTTTTTAACCTTGAAGCAACTCCGGCAGAATCGACGAGCTATAGACTGGCAAGGCACGATAAGAAGAAGTATCCCGATATAATCGCCGGTGGTACGACTGATCCATTCTACACGAATTCTACTCAATTACCGGTTGACTATACCGATGATATATTTGAGGCACTTGATCAGCAGGATGATTTGCAGACAAGATATACCGGAGGAACAGTATTTCATGGTTTCCTGGGAGAGGCGATAAACGATTGGGAGTCATGCCGTAATTTAGTGAAGACAATCTCCTACAATTATAGGATGCCGTACTTTACTATATCTCCGACGTTTTCAATTTGTCCGGTGCATGGATATCTTAGAGGCGAGCATTTTAGTTGTTATAAATGTGAAGAAGAAAAATTTAATGAAATAAACAAAAAAATAAAAGAACTTCAGTCCAAAAAAGAAGCTCTTTTAAATAAAGTCTAATTTTTAGGGGGAGTTATGCAGAAGCTATTGAAAGAAATTGATTTGGAGATCGCTTTTTTGGAGGCGGAGAAGTCCAAAGTGAAGGGAACTACTACTGAGGTTTACACAAGAATCGTTGGTTATCACAGGGCTATAAGTAATTGGAATCTCGGCAAGAAGGAAGAGTACACGCAGAGAAAAACGTTTACTATTGATAAGATTATGTCATCTGGGAAGTACAGAAGTATAAATAATACACTAACAACCGGAGATTGCAGCAAACCTGAATTCTCTATAGCATCAGACTCTGAGGATGTAGGCAGTTTTTTATTCTTCAGTAGTCTTTACTGCAGAAACTGCGGGCCAATGAAGAGTTTTATAGAAGAGGGAAGTATTAAGGCAAACGGGGAAAATGTTGATGTTAGTACAGAACTTGGCGTGGAAATAGCAAGGAAATACAGTGTTTCATCAACTCCGGCGTTAATATTCTTTGACGGGGACAATAATGAGATATTTAGAACATCAAATTTAGATGAATTAAAAACTTTTCTTCAGGCGAGTAGTGTTGCAGCGACCGCATAATTATTAGTTTGAGATTTTTAATACCGGACTTTAGGTTTGTTTATCAGGCTAAAGTTCGGTAAATTTTTTTATAGCTGTAGAATGGTAAAATTATGATATATTACGGATTACAAAAGACAACTTTGATTGATTATCCCGGTAAAGTTGCAGCTACGCTTTTTACCGGAGGATGTAACTTGAGGTGTCCATATTGCCATAACCCGGAACTGGTAAACATTGTACGGGCGATGGATCCTTTTAATTTAGATTACTTAAAAGGTTTTTTTATTAAGAGGAAAAATGTTTTACAGGGCGTATGTATAACCGGCGGTGAACCGCTGATACATGGAGAGGAATTAACTGATTTTATAAAGTTTCTTAAAGATTTAGGTTACCTGATAAAAATCGATACGAACGGTACATTCCCGCAAAGACTGAAACAAATCGATCCTGATTATATCGCAATGGACATAAAAACATCGTTTGATAAATATAATCTCATGGGTTTTACCGGAATGGATGCTGCTCAAAAACTCGGAGAGTCAATTAGTTACATCTTGAATTCCGGCATAAAATACGAATTTAGAACGACGGTTGTTCCGGGACTTGTTGATTATGGAGATATAGAAAAGATTTCTGATATTATAAGAGGTGCTGACAATTACACGTTGTCACAATTCAGACCAGGTAAAACACTGGACGAAGAGAGCAGTCTTATCGAACCGTATGACATAAGTATCCTTGAAAAGATGAAATCCATATGTGACGGAAAAAATATCAAAACTAAGATAAGAGACAACAAATAATTATGTTTTCTTTTTCTGAATCCCTACAAGATACTTATATGAAACAATAAGGTAATACACGAAGTAGATCAAGAAAAATGCGAATGCGATAAGCACCGGTAGAAAAAGCAGAACAGAATTGGACGTTATTTTATAATTATAAAAATCGTCAAATCTGCAGAATCCTAAAACAGACATAGAGACAAATACGTAATAAGGAACAGAAAATCCGAAAAATGTTATTATCGCAAAATACGACCATTTTCTAGACAGTTCGGTAGAGCCGAAATGCCGCAGTCCGTCCTGGATTATCTTTGATACAAAGACAAGCATTATAGAGATGAAGAACGGAGAATACAACTTTAGGGTTATAAAGAAATTATACCTCCCGAAAATGAGTTCGGAGATATTATATAACAAAAGAAAAACTATATAAACAGTTGAGATCATTGTAAATGGGAATGGGTATATTCTATAAATAATAAAAACACCGATTAATACAAGAATGGTGCCTATAATTTCAAGCCCGAAAACATTAAAGAAGTTATCTGCCGGAAGAAATAGAATTGTTAAATATCTCGGTTTTATAACCCAGAAGAAGATGCCTACAATAATTATTCTTAATGGCCATAATAAATCTTTACTTTGCTCTTTGTCCATATCCCCTCTTTAGAGCACTTCTAACTTAAACATATATTTGTTTAAATGATTAAAAATCCAAAGTAGATTTTTAGAAGTTCCCTTTTTAATAAAGCAACCTGCTGATAGTATTCTATTTTAATCTCTTTGTAAATATAATAACATTTTATCTTAGCTTTAATGGATTTGACTCCAATATCTGAAGGATGTTTTTAGATCTCTGTATATATAAAAGTTGCCTAAATAGATATTTTTTTGTATATAGATTATGGATTATTCTATAAACAGTATTTAAAGAAATGACTTAAAATATATATGCGTAAAACGGAACGCATAAAAGGATCAGAATATGATTTGTGATTTATGTAAGAAAAATGAAGCTATTATACATGTACAGGAACACTCTCCTAAGGGCGTTAAAACTGTTAATATTTGTCTTGAGTGTGCTGCAACAAGGGGATTGAAGATTAAATCTGAAGATGTCGGCAAATTAATGTTTAATTTTGTGAACAATCTTTTTGGTAATAAGCTGATGTCTCATTCAAATCCAATTGACCTGAATAATTTTAATTTGTCTGAACTTACAGATCTGAAGTGCTCTGCGTGCGGAACAACCGTTGATAAAATTTCTGAAGATAAAAAAGTTGGTTGTCCTGTTTGCTTTTCGGAATTTCATAAAATAATTGACTTGATTTTGTACAGATTGAACAACTCTCTCGAATTTAAAGGAGAGCTTCCTCTTGTTATAGAAAATATAAGACAATATAAGATAAAAGTTATAAATCTTAAGAAACGGCTTAAGCAATCCATAAAGTCGGAAGATTATGCATTGGCTGCATCTATCAGAGACGAAATTAATTCGTTAAGAGGTAGTTTTAGGGGAGAAAGAGTCAGAGATGAACAAAATAGTTAGGAATTCCGAAAGAAACGTCATAAAGTATAGAGAAACAGTAATTTTATCAAAAGTAACAATTTACAGAAATTACAGCAGATTACCATTCGTAGATCAAATGACTCAGGATCAGAAGAGAAACCTCGAAAGTGAACTGCTTAGATTTACTGCAAAAAGGAGAAAACATCCGCCGTTGTTTTCTATAAAAAATCTTAGTGACGATGATAAACTTATGTATATATCGCGAGGATATTTTGATACAGAAACGTCTGTTAAAAACGATGTTGCGATGATTTTATCTGACGAGACAGCTATTATTTTAAATAGCATTAATCATGTTAATATCGTGAATGCAGTTGAAGGTTTTGGATTGAAGAGTTGTTATAAGAAAGTGAAAGAGATGGAAGTAAAGCTGGGCGAATATGATAAATATCTGCTTTCTGCGAGATATGGTTATATGTCGCCGGATCTCGAGTTATGCGGACTCGGAGTTAAGTATTCTGTACTGGTTCATTTGAGTGGAATAGGACGGGCTGTAAATCACAAGGAGATTATCAACCGGTTATATGAGCGGGGTTATGAGATAAAAGGTTGGAATCCCGGTTTAAACGGAACATACTATTTTGAAATATCAACACGCTTAAATTATGGGATATCAGAAACAGATCTTTTGACCAGGTTTGAAACCGGTATAAAAGAAATAATTGATATGGATCGCATTTTATTAAAAGAAATTGCTCAAAATAATGTAGATATTGACGATTTAATATATAGGAGTATCGGCATCCTGAAATACGCAAAAAAGATTGGGCACGAGGAATCTTTATTCCACCTATCTAACTTGAGGACAGGGCTGGAACTCGGTTATGACATTGAGTATAATATAGAACAGATTAACAACATACACAATGCGTTAACAGGAACAAATGTTGAAAAAATTGCAGAAACAGAAAACTGTAACAGTTCTGTTGTAAGGGCATCTTTGATTAGGGAGCTCTTAAGCACCGGAGGTATCAATGTTTAACAGAGGATTTACTTCAAGAGCGAGTAAAATATTAAATATTTTAGCGCAGGATGAGGCTAAGAAATTTAACTCGGACAGGCTTCTGCCGGAACACGTTATACTGGCGATCTTGAAAGATGATGACGGGGCTGCCGTTAAGATATTAAGAAATATTGGTGTTGATATATTTGAGATTGTCGAAGAGATTGAGGAGCTTCTTGAGAAGCGTAATGGTCCGATCTTTTTGGGTGATCTCATGCCGTCAACAGAATTGCAGCGAGTTCTGGAGATAAGTGCAAATGAGGCTCGTAATATGGGTTATTCTTACATCGGAACAGAACATCTCATGTTAGCTGCGATTCTCGATCAAAACACGCTTGTTTCTCAAGTTTTTGATGAATATAACATTACTCCGGATATCTTCAAAGAGGGCATAATCAAGATTATCGGTTTTGGTAAATCGAGTGAGGTTAAGACTGAAAAGAATAAGAGAACGCCGACTCTCGATGACTTTAGTAGAGATTTGACCGATCTTGCATCAAAGAATATGCTCGACAAGGTTATCGGGCGTGATGCTGAAATTCAGCGTGTTATTCAAATCCTTACAAGAAGGATAAAGAATAATCCTGTTCTCATTGGTAATCCGGGTGTCGGTAAGACAGCTATCGTTGAGGGGCTTGCTCAAAGGATCACTCAAAAGAATGTACCGGAAATATTGATGAATAAAAGGGTTGTAACTCTCGATCTTGGGTTACTTGTCGCCGGTACAAAGTATCGTGGAGAGTTTGAGGAGAGATTAAAGCGGATTATGAGAGAGATCCGTGATGTCGGTAATGTTATCTTGTTTATAGATGAACTTCATACGATAATCGGAGCCGGAGCCGCTGAGGGAGCTATAGACGCTTCAAATATGATAAAACCAGCGTTGTCGAGGAGCGAGATCCAGTGTATCGGAGCGACTACGATTGATGAATATAGAAAATATGTGGAAAAAGATACAGCTCTTGAAAGACGTTTTCAAAGTATAGTTGTTGAGGAACCGTCGGTTGAGGAGACTATCGAGATAATAAAAGGTACAAAACATCTTTATGAGGAGCATCATAATGTTACTTATACAGATACTGCTATCGTAAAAGCTGTCGCATTAAGCAAGAGGTATATAGTTGACAGATTTTTACCGGACAAGGCAATCGATCTCATCGATGAAGCCGGATCAAGACTCCGCCTGAAGAACTCTGCAAAGCCTGATGAGATCACGGAACTCGATAATGCAATTAAAGAACTTGAGATAAAAAAGCAGAAATTAATTAAAGATCAGCTTTTTGAGGATTGTATAGCTATCCAGGAAGAGGTACAGAAGCTCTCTACCAAAAAAGAGACTCTCATGTCAAACTGGCAGAAGAATATCTTGAAGGAAAAGTTTACAATTACTGAGAATGAAATATTAATGCTGATTTCAGATATCACAAAGATTCCAGTAGCGAAGATGGAGGAGGAGGAATCTGCTAAACTTCTCAATCTTGAAGAGGAGCTGCACAAAAGAGTTATTGGTCAGATAGAGGCGGTAAAGGCGATCTCGTCGGCAGTTAGAAGAGCTCGTCTCGGATTATCTTCGAGGAAAAGACCGATGGGGTCATTTATCTTTTTGGGGCCGACCGGCGTGGGCAAGACGGAGCTGGCGAGAGCGCTGTCTGAGGTTGTTCTTGGAACGGAGAATTCTTTGATAAGACTCGATATGTCCGATTTTATGGAAAAGCATAATGCGTCAAGACTCGTTGGTGCGCCTCCGGGCTATGTCGGGTACGAAGAGGGCGGTGTTCTTACCGAAAAGATAAGGAGAAATCCGTATTCTATCGTTCTGTTTGATGAGATAGAGAAAGCGCACCCGGATGTTTTTAATATCCTGCTGCAAATCCTCGAGGAAGGGGAGCTATCTGACAATCTTGGGCACAAAGTCTCATTCAGGAACTGCATAATAATAATGACGTCTAACATAGGCGCTCGTGAGATAAATAGGGATAATGCCCTCGGATTTAATGCGGATGACAAGGGACAGATGTTCAAAGAGATAAAAAGTTCAGCGTTAAATGAGCTGAAAAAGTACTTTAATCCGGAGTTCTTGAACCGTATAGACGAAACAATCGTATTCCACCCGCTTACTAAAGAGGATCTCTATCAGATCATCGATGTGATGTTCAATGAAACCGTTATAAATCTGAAAGAGGATAGAAATATAGACATCTCAATTACCGATGCTATGAAAGATTATATAATAACAAAATATTATGATAAGAAATATGGCGCAAGACCGCTCCGCAGATCAATCCAGAAAGAGATTGTTGATAAATTATCGATTGAGATTCTTAATGGTAAGGCGCTGTCTGGTGACGGTATCGTTGTGTCTGTTATAAATGAGAATGTGATCTTTTCTAAGACTGATAATAAGTCCGAGAGTAAAAAGGTCAAGGCAAAGGCACTCGTAGAATAAAACAGGATGTAAAGAAATTGCTTTTAAAAATGAAAAAAATCTGTGTGGTATTTATTGTTTTGTTTATGACTTTCTTTGTCACTGCGAATGAATATGATGATTATAAAATAGGAATTTCCTATATCAATGACGGATTCTTTGAGGAATCTGAGCGGATATTTGAGAGTCTCGCTGAGAATCCGAAAGATCCGCTTCTTATCGATAAAGTGAATTATTATCTTGGTATTTCCCGTCTAAAACTTGCTAAGTACGAAACTGCCGTTTCATGCATGGCAAAGGCTTATCGGGGTAAGAATCAGGCTGTTTCCGCTAATGCCGGCTACTACCTCGCCATTCTCTATCAGCTGCTTGAAAACTTTAATGAGTCCGACAAAGTAATATCCGGTCTTGCCAAAGAGTCGTATTCTTCACAGCAGAAAGAGAAGATCGCATACATGACCGTTGTCAATAAAATAAAACTTGGCAGCACAACTCTGGCTGTTGAATCGGTTAAAGATTATATCAACTCCGGATATAAGGAAAATAAGAATGAACTTTTAAAAGAGCTTATAAATTATCTTATAGAAATTAAGGATTTTAATAAAAGTATATTATATCTTGAGGATCTGCTAACCGAGCCTGGATTGACACGTGTTGAGAGGGAAACTGCTTACTTTAATCTGATAACTATCCTTTTTAAGACAGAGGCGTATCCGGATGTTGTGAAATATT
>JBFZEO010000376.1:0-3834 GCA_041306845.1 Spirochaetota bacterium | reverse complement strand
AATTGTATTTGAAAGAGATAATTTAATGTTATACAATGCCTATCGAATGTGCTGAGAATGCACGAGGAAAATGATGATGAAAAACTATTTTTTGGTTCTCTCTCTTTTGATTGCCGGCAGTTTTTGGGCAGACGGCGACGGATGGAATGTGATTATGTCCAAAAACTACCAGCGTATTACTGACTGCATCATAAGAGATCTCGATAAAGACGGATTTGATGAGATCGTTTTATCATACTTCGCATATTCCGGCAAAAAGATCGATGTTTATAAGTACAAAGACGGATTGGTTCTTACTGATACATTTAATGTTCCGGAATACACTGTTTTCTTCGATGCCGGCGATATAGATAACGATGGAACGCCGGATATCGTATTCCTCACAAGCGACGGACTCTACTACGCACCGATAAACCTGAGGGGTACAAAAAGCGATAAATCTTACAAAATACAAAAAAATATCCGTTCCGAAATCGTGGTTCCTCAGCCGCAGCTTTTGACGAATGTGCCTATGGTTATAGATATGGACGGGAACGGTAAGAACGATCTTGTTGTTGAGAATGTACGCCAGGTTGAGATATACGAAACTTCTGCATTCCAATCAATGGGAACGATTAAACTCGATACAATGCTTGAGTTTTCCATAATACCGGGAGAATTTTATCCGCACTATATCTTTTACACATTGCCGATTATACAGGTTGTTGACCTCGACAACAACGGAGTTAAGGAGATCATCACAAAATTTCCCCGCTCTATGAACGTGTACAGCATGAAGTCTGATAAAACATGGCAGTTAAACAATATAATTAAGGTAGAAAAAGATAATATTTACTTCCTCTCAAATTCGTTCATTAAATTTTCGTTCCCGGTAATTGAAGATGTTGACGGAGATAACATGAGAGAAGTTATAATCTCAGCTGCCAATCTCGATATGCCGCGGATCAAGTTTGAGGCGGTCGGAGATATGTATTATCTCGACAAAACCTCATTCAAAACAAAAAGTACCGGACAACTCATAATCAAAGGGATCCCGCTCAATCTGCCGGTTTTTTACAATATAACCGATAAAAAAACTCGCGATCTGATTTGCCCTGTTGTTCCGTTTAATCTTTTTAGTATATTTAACATCTTCAACGGTTCCGGCGATCTCAAAGTCCCGTTTTATCACTATGTTTATAAAGACGGTAAATATCTTGACTCGCCGGCAAAACTTTTTACGATATCATTTAAGATTGAGAATGTTATGTCGTTTGTTGAGGAGCTTCCGTTCGATCAGGTCGATCCGTATTCCTACCCAGACTTTTACTATTTTAAGATAAACAACAGCAAGCTTTACGCTGATATACAGTATTTTCACCATTCCACAGACAAAAACGGGTACGGCGAGGAAAATATCGCAAGAATTGACATGAAGAAATACCGCGCCGATCTGCCGTCAACACTCAAGATTGGACGGTTCTCAAATAAAAAAAGGAAAGATGTCATGTTTATAACAAGCAGTAATTTCTATCTTGTTGTGAGGAAGTAGTTTTATGTTAAAGAAAACGGTTTTGATTGTCTCGTTGGTCTATTTTGTTTTTTTAGGAATGGGATGTTCCGGCAAATCGACTCAGAATTCCTCCGGTTTAATTGATTATTCGGGCAAAGATCCATCCGGCTATCTGAAAGAACTCGATTATGATATCGCAGTTGTTAATTTCTTTTCATCGTACTGTACGCCGAGTCAGAGGGAGATACCAGATATTATCCGGTTGAACACGTTATACAAGGATAAACGAGTTGTCTTTATCGGGGCGAGTGTCGATGGTGCGGAGAATGTAAATATTCTGCAGAACTTTATCACGCCGTTCAACATAAATTATCCGATCCTTTATGGCGTCAAGTCTGATTTCGGGGGCGTTGAGATCGTTGGTTTGCCGCAGAGTTTTGTTCTTGATGGGAATGGTAAAATTCTTGAGAATCTTGTCGGCAGGAAGAAATATGAAGATTTTGTTTCTGTCATCGACAAACATCTCCGATCTATCGGTAAACTCGACATTCTCAGCGGAAAGGGAGCAAAAATTTATGATATAAAAGCCCGTTTTTATGAGAGTAAAGGAGAGTTCAGAAGTGTAATCTTTGATGTTGAACCGATAAACGGATACGTTTTATCCGGCGAGGGATATCCTCCGGTTGTTGTTGAATTTATAAATTCTCAAGAGATGTCCATTCAGCCGTCAAAGATAACAGTTGACGGTGTAATGAAAATTTACAGCACAGAGATAAAAGTAAGAAGCAACATATCGTCATTAAAAGGGAATATCAAATGCACTGCGGTAAATAATACTGGTTCCGTTGTACCGGTGGATGAGATTTTTGACGTGGCGGTAAGATAACCTGTTATTTATTTGAATTGACCATCAGTCCGATTTATAGTAGAAATTAAGTCTTGAACCGAGGAGGATACATTGAAATTAATCATACAGATACCATGTTATAACGAAGAAAAGACACTTGCAATTGCCCTAAAAGAGCTGCCGAGGCAGCTTCCCGGAGTTGACGTTATCGAATGGCTTATAATAAATGACGGATCTCTTGATAATACCGTTGAGGTTGCAAAAGCTGCCGGAGTGGAACACGTGGTAAGTTTTACTAAAAATCAGGGACTGGCGAAAGGATTTATGGCTGGAGTTGATGCCTGCATCAAACTTGGCGCTGACATTATAGTAAACACAGATGCTGACAATCAGTACGATGCCTCCTGCATATCGGATCTCGTTCAGCCGATATTGGAGGGCAAGGCTGATATCGTTGTCGGAGCAAGGCCGATCAGTGAGATAAAACACTTTTCTCCGATCAAAAAACTCCTTCAGAAGATAGGAAGCTGGACTGTACGAGTTGCGAGTAAAACCACCATTCCCGATGCTCCAAGCGGTTTCAGGGCGATGACAAGAGATGCAGCGATGCGCCTAAATGTTTTTAATGAATACACTTATACGCTTGAAACGATAATTCAGGCCGGACAAAAAACATGGCAATCATGTCTGTGCCGATAAAAACAAACGAGGATCTCCGTCCGTCACGTCTTGTTAAAAGTATATGGTCATATGTTAAGAAATCGATGATTACCATCGTCAGGATATTTGCTGTTTATAAACCGTTCAGGTTTTTTTTCTCGCTGGGGATATTCTTTTTTATACTTGGTGTAATTCCCGGAGTCAGATATCTTTACTATTTCTTTAACGGGATCTCGGATGGCAAGATACAGTCACTCATTCTCTCTTCTATTCTTATATTGATGGGTGTTCAGCTGATTATCATGGCATTTGTAGGAGACCTTCTCTCTGTGAATAGGAAAATGCTTGAGGATGTTCAGTACCGTCTCCGCAAGATGGAAAACAAAAATGAAGATAAATAAGATTCATCATGCAGCAATAATCTGTTCTGATTATGAAAGATCAAAAACATTCTACACAAAAACACTTGGTCTACCGATAATCCACGAGGCTTATAGGGATGAAAAGAAATCGTGGAAGCTCGATCTTGCATTGCCGGATGGAGCTCAGATAGAACTGTTTTCCTTTCCGGAGCCGCCGCAGAGAGTGAGCGGTCCAGAGGCGTGCGGTTTGCGCCATCTTGCTTTTTGCGTTGATAGTGTTGAGAATGTTAAAGCGGAGCTGGAATCAGCAGGGGTTTTTGTTGAACCGGTGAGAGTTGATCCTTATACCGGTAAAAAGTTTACTTTTTTTGCAGATCCGGACGGACTGCCCCTTGAACTTTATGAGGCCTAAAAAGTGTCCCGGTTCGTGGGATACTATAAACCGGGACTAATAACAATTGCAGGGTGACTTT
>JBFZEO010000375.1:0-4512 GCA_041306845.1 Spirochaetota bacterium | reverse complement strand
TGGTGGCGAGGTTCCGCGACCTGTGGGAAAAGGAATTGAAGATGTTTAGAAAATGGAACAAGTTCTTCTCAGACGCATTCCTACAAAAAACCCATATGACAAATTTTTTTGCAAAAAACCGAGTTGAGGTAGTAAATAACTACGGAGTCATCACCGAAGTCCTCCTCCTATAGGCATTTTCGACAAAAAAACACCGATTCTACCCGCAAATCAAATTACATTACAAATCACAAACCTCAAGTTTAGCGTTTCTGCTTCACCACAAAGGCTGGAGATAACTAAAGTTTACTTCTCGTGTCGGAGTCAGAACTTTCTGTCTGCTTATCCGAATCAGATTTTATCTTAGCCTTCTCTGTATCGAGTTCTTTTTTTAGTATTTGATTCTTAAGTGCATTATTTTCGTATGTTATAAAAACAGAGTCATCCTTCGACAGTCTTCCGTTCCCAATGTCAGCTATAAAGTTAGCGTAAACCCCATTCACTACGACCTCATAATCAAATCTGCTGTACACAGATTCCTCATCTTTTTGAGTGAGTTTTATGTTATAGTTCTCACAGAAAAATGCTATTAAACTTCTGAAAACCGATTTTACGCTGACCCAGGTCTTATCCTGATATTTTTTCTTGAGAAAGACTTCATCTTTTGATAGTTTTAATCCACCTTGAGTATTGTTTGAGTTGTAGAATGTGAAAATAACCTCAGAAGGGATATTTAAAATTGCTGAACCGGAAGCCTTGTACATTATATTTGATGAAAGTTTAAGATCAGATATCTCATCCCTGCGTGCTATACCCTGATAGTGTGAAAAGTCCGACAAACCGATACTCTTGTTTGAGATTTTCTTCTCAACTTCAGCCGGCGTAATTCCCCATTCCAACATAAAAAGTTTGGGAATAACCATATCGGAAGCAAACAAACTCATTGAACACAACATAAAGGCAATAAAAACTTTTTTTCTCATAACAAATCTCCTGTTAAATGATTATTTCTGAAGATCCCCTTCCTGCTTTAAAAAAGTAAAAATCCGGTTTCAACCCGGTAGCATTGCTATATTTTACAGTCATACTTTTTTTTATATCCTCAATTTTGTCTTTTTCAACAATATTGATCGTACACCCGCCGAAACCAGCCCCTGTCATTCGCGAACAGATAACACCATCCGTATCCAGTGCTGCCCATACGAGATTATCAAGATGTTCCCCAGTAACTTCATAAAAGTTTTTTAAAGATGAACCGGATGCATTTATACATTCTGCAAACGTATCCATATCATCATCATTAAGTGAATTATATGCTTTTTTAACACGCTCATTTTCTGTTATTACATGGTTCAGCCGTCTGTATAACAGTGGAGTTATCTCCGGATGACTTGCAATTTTATCCCATTCCGCAGCCGTCACACGCCCCAGAGCTTCGGCCTTTATGCCGTTATTTTTTAGAATGGCAAATCCGCTTTCACATTCCGCACGCCTTTCGTTATATTTACTTTCGCTCAGCATCCTCTGTTTGTTTGTGTTTGCTATTAGAATGGAATATTTGTCCCCGAGATTGAGAGGTGCGTATTTATAAGAAAGATCGTGACAATCCAACAAAATAGCATGACCGGACTTAGCACATCCTGAGGCAAACTGATCCATTATACCGCAATTAAGACCGACGAAATTGTTCTCAGCAGCCTGAGCTGTGAGTGTGAGACGGATCATCTCCTTTGAGTCATTAGCCGGAATGGCAATTCCGTTTATACCGAGCAGAGTAATTATTGCAGCCATCTCAAGGGAGGCCGAGGAGGACAAACCAGCCCCATTCGGGATATTACCGTAGATAATTGCATTAAATCCTTTTTTATCCGGAGGTAGGATACCGGATTTATCCAACTCATCCATGACTCCGGCAAAGTAGTCGTACCACTCTCCGCATTTGGAATAGTTATTATATTTTAAGATCCCAGGTTTACCAGGGAAATTCATCGACAAAAGATTTATCGATCCGGAGTTGTTTGGCGCAGCGAGAATATATGTACCGCAGTCCAGTCCGAACGGAAATACAAGTCCGCCGGTATAATCGGTGTGTTCTCCGATTAGATTAGCACGTCCCGGCGAAAAGAAAAGTCTGTATTTGTCAACATCAGGAAAAGTTGACCTGTAATGATCTGTTAAAATCTCTATAATCTCTTTCATGGAGACCATAATAATAAATTTTATTATATATTAAAAGTAAAAAGTGTAATAAAATTATTTATTTTTTGTCAATCCGAGTTTTGTAAAGTCTATATTGTACGGATTTTCTGAAATACACCGTTCAGCCTTAGATTTTGTGCTTTTATTATCGGAGTTGAGTGATGATTTTAAAAAATCAGGATTGTTCATTATAAATTTGATCCCGAAGTCGTCAGGATCAACTGTAAAATGTTTAATCATCTCCTCCTGAGCTTTAGTTATTATTTTATTATCAGCAGCTCCCTTAAAAAAATCATTATCGATTTTTACCGGACTGTACATAGGGATTTTATATTTGGCAAGTACCTCCATTCCACCCTGACACCTGTCAACTATAGACGATGTAAAGGTTATCTTGCCGTTAGCAGACTCGATTGCCGGTATCCACGCTCGTTCATAACTCGATGCTTCGGTTATAAGATCTGCGATATGACAAACCTCAGCTCCTTTTATATCGGTTATTTTTTGCAGATTAAGGTAGATATCCTTGTTTTTGAGAATGTAGAGGTGTTTTTTAGATGTTAGATTTGCGATAATGATCGAAAAAAACCAGTCTCTTCTCTCGCCGCCGGAGATATATTCTGAGCGGATGAACAGTTCGTTTTTTTTAAGCTGCTCGAGATAGTAATCTGTCACATCTTTATAAAGTTTATTGTTATTATAAAAATCTATAACCTGTTTTTCCATCTCTTTAATCAACTTAACCGGATCATCTATTGTCGTGTCGATGAGATTGAGAAGATCCCCAGCATCCTTTTCGCTGCCGTAGAGAAAATGTGTATTTATAAAATATGGGCCGAGTTTTCCCGAAGTGTACCAGAAAGGTTTGTCGGCATCAGCAACTTTCATTGCGTTAGTTTCAAATAGTTTTTGTTCAATCAAATTCATAAAAAATTACCTCTTAAATAAAAAATTTTTAATCATCTTCATATAGTGTTTAATCGGGTTTGTTCCATAATTTTTACTGTACGATCTCACTGCATCGGTTATTTTTACTTTATTGCCGTACTTTCTTTTGAGATCGTCCCAATGTCTTATTATCCATACATACAGATCCGATGATGTTCTTCCCGGAAATCTGTATAAAAGGTTCTCCTCTTCGATGGCGTTTATAATTGGAACATACAGGTTGTCGTACCAGCTTAATATGGCAGTGTTCATATCTATCTCTTTCTTTTTTTCTATTCCGAGGAAATACTGGTGTCCATGGATGTGAATCATAAGTTCGTCATATCTTCCCGGGAAAGTGAAATTAAGTTTAGATGTATCCCTTTTTTGGTCAAGTTTAGTTAGTTCGAGGAATGCAATTTTCTCAAAAGAGATTACTATCTCAAGCAGTTCCGATTTTGTAGTTTCAGGAGTTATCGGTATGTTTGACTTTATTTCTATTACTTCAGCATCTATAAACTCCCGATTTTGCTTTCTGGCAACAGAGACTCTGTGGTTCCCGTCTCTGACAAAATAGGCTTCACCGAGTTTATAAAGTTTTATAGGCGGTAGAATTTTGTCCTGGTAGTGAGCTTCATCGATTTTTTCCCATCGGGACCGGAGCATTTTACGTTTAGGCAAAAATTCCTTATTAAAATCGTTATATCTTCCCTCACTGCCTATTATATCGTCTATCTTTACGCATTGCATCCCGATATAGGACTCGTTCTTAACTTTTATATACTGCATGATTTCCTGGAACGACAGAAGGGAGTTTGTTTCCCCTTTTAGTCGGGAAAGTATTCGGCTGAAAAGAGCCTTCTGATAGGCCTGGTCAAAGTCAGACTTTGTCATTTCCTTAAGTATTTCATCATTTATCATAGTATATTCCCTCTTTTTTTTGTTCATCATAATAGTAAGTTTGCTCTATAACTTTTATAGCAACAAATTTATTGGTTACTTTTTTGATTTAAATATTTACTTCGGTTTTATAAAAACCTGAACAGTTTATTATTTTAGTACCCTCATACATCATCTCCCTTGAGGCATTTCTGTCATAAATATGCACGTGACCATGTATAAAAATTTGTGGTTTGAACAGTTTTATGAACAGATTAAAAGCTTTTAAACCTGTATG
Organism: Spirochaetota bacterium; assembly: GCA_041306845.1. GTDB lineage: Bacteria > Spirochaetota > GWE2-31-10 > GWE2-31-10 > GWE2-31-10 > JBFZEO01. The sequence goes on along the minus strand of JBFZEO010000375.1, from coordinate 230 downwards.
GCAGCGGTCTTCCCGGTCTCCCACTTTGAAAGGAGGCGAATGAGCTACAAATATATCGAGATATCTTCCGTAAACTAACTTGTTATAAATCAGTTTTGGTACCATTCTCAAGAGCATCAGGTAAGCCTGCCACTGCTTGTACTGGAATGGGCCGCCGTTATACCATATGGAGCCCTCAAATCCTGCCATTAAAAGTCCATCGATATTGGCTGTCGAGAGATGGAGGTTCT
>JBFZEO010000374.1:0-2889 GCA_041306845.1 Spirochaetota bacterium | reverse complement strand
AGATCTATATATTTGTTGTCTCTGATGTCCTGCCGGTAGAGTCCCTTTGCCTTGTCAAAAAGTATATCCATAATTATTTCAGTTTACCGACAATCAATTCTGTTGCCCTCACCGGATTTGCTTTCCCTTTGCTGGCTTTCATCACCTGTCCCATGAGGAATTTCAGGGCGTTGTCTTTCCCATTTTTATAGTCCTCTATGGATTTTGGGTTGGCGTTGAGCACTTCGGTAACTATCTTATCAAGTTCGGAGTCATCGCTTATCTGGAGCATCCCGCCTGCGTTGATTATCTCAGCCGGAGTTTTACCCTCTTTGAGCATTGCCTCAAAAACATCTTTTGCTATCTTGGACGATATTTTTTCGTCTCCGATAAAGTTTACCAGTTCTCCTGTGTTTTGCGGTGGAATGGAAAAATCTGATATATCGATACCGTTACTGTTCAGATATGCACATATCTCGGTAAGTATAAAGTTGGCAAGTTTCTTATAATATTTAGTAACCTTAGCCCCATTCTCAAAATAATCTGCGAGTTTTTGTGAAACTGCGAGCGTCACTGCGTCGTACTCGGTGATCCCGTATTGGCTCTCCAGTCTTTTTCGTTTTAGTTCCGGCAGTTCCGGCAGTCTCTTGCGTTGCTCCTCAATGAAAGCATCTGAGATGGTAAAATGTGTCAGATCAGGTTCCGGAAAGTAACGGTAGTCGGATTCGCCCTCTTTGGTTCTCTGGAATACTGTTATCTCTTTTTTATCGTCGTAACCCCTCGTGATTTTGTTAGTTCCGGTGTTGGTGAGTTTATCTTTATGGTATTCCTCGACCTGGCGCACCATTTCGTATTCGAGGGCTTTTTTTATGTTGCTGAATGAGTTCACATTCTTAACCTCAACGATTGGAGTGTTCACCCACGAGCCGTCGTCAAGCGGGATCATCATCGATATGTTAGCGTCACATCTCAGGCTTCCCTCCTCCATGTTACAGTCGGAGACTCCGATATACTGGTAGATCTCCTTGAGCGACTTGAGATACTTGAGAGCTTCATCCGGCGAGGCGATGTCCGGTTCCGAAACTGTTTCAAGGAGCGGTGCTCCGCATCTGTTGTAGTCAACGTAACTATTGTTGGTTCCGTCTTCGAGGTGAATGAGTTTCCCCGCGTCCTCCTCCATGTGGATCCTTGTAATCCTGATCTTTTTGGGATTGCCGTTATCATCTGTTATCTCAATGTGCCCGCCGGTACATATCGGTTTGTCAAACTGACTTATCTGATAACCTTTAGGCAGATCGGGATACATGTAGTTTTTTCTGTCAAATTTAGTTACTCTGGCTATGTTGGAATGAAAGGCGAGTCCGGCAAGTATTGCATCCTTCAGGACAGATTCATTGAGTACAGGGAGCATCCCGGGCATTCCCAGGCAGACAGGACAAACTCTGCTGTTAGGATTGCCGCCGTATCTATTCTCACAACGGCAGAAAGCCTTAGTCGCCGTTTTTAATTGTATATGAACTTCAAGCCCGATAATCGGATATGGTTTATTACTCATTTTTAGATACTCCTCATAATATATTCACATGTGCCGAGCAGTCTGCCGTCATCAAATCTCTTGCCTATGATCTGTAGTCCGACAGGCAGACCGTTGGAGACTCCTGCCGGTATGCTTACTCCGGGGAGGCCGGCAAGGTTAACCGGTATGGTGCATATGTCTGATGTGTATAGTTTCAGCGGATCATCTATCGTCTGACCGAGCTTGAAAGGGAGAACCGGTGATGTCGGTGTTATGAGATAATCAAACTTTTTAAAAGCCTCGTTCAGTTTATCGCTTATAACAATTCTTGCCTTCTGAGCTTTTTTGTAATATGCGTCGTAGTATCCCGATGACAACACGAAGTTGCCAATGAGGATTCTCCTTTTTACCTCTTCACCGAACCCTTTGCTTCTTACATCGGAGTAGATGGATTTCGCATCATGAGGTTTTGATTTGTCCGGCTGAAGTCCGAATCTGATCCCGTCATATCTTGAGAGGTTTGAACTTGCCTCGGCCGGTGCGATAATGTAGTATATGCTCACAGCATATTCCAGTTCTTTTATGCTCACATAATCTATGACGGCTCCGAGTTTCTCCATTCCGGCAAGAGCTTCTTTAATTTTATCTTTGACTGCTGTATCAGCGTGGTTCATGGACTCTGTTATAACTCCGAATCTTTTTCCCTTTATGTCAAGCGGTTTAAAGTTTTTTATGTTGTCAGGTTCGGTCTTTGAGCTTGTCGAGTCTTTGATATCTGCTCCCATCATGAGTCCGGTAACAAAAGCGGCATCCTCGCATGAGTTGGTGAGAGTTCCAATCTGGTCAAGGCTGCTTCCGAAAGCTGTCAGTCCGTAGCGGGAGAGTAATCCGTAACTTGGTTTATAGCCCACTATTCCGCAGAAACCGGCAGGCTGCCTAACAGACCCACCGGTGTCGCTTCCGAGTGAGAGTGGCACAAGACCGGCAGCAACAGCGGCAGCAGACCCGCCCGATGAACCTCCGGGAACATAGTCTTTGTTAACCGGGTTTTTAGTCGGGTAGAATGCCGAGTTTTCTGTTGTCGAACCCATGGCAAACTCGTCCATATTATTTTTACCGGCAATTATCACTCCGGCATTTTTGAGGCGCGCAACAACAGTTGCGTCATATGGTGAAACGAAATTTTCAAGGATTTTTGATCCGCAGGTGAGTTTCATATCTTTGACGGCGATATTGTCTTTTATCCCGACAGGTACTCCGTCTAACGGCAGCGGATTGTTGTTGTCATATCTATCTTGTGAGAGTTTAACAGCTTGCTGGTCAGGTGCGGCGTACGATAAAAATGCGCCGATATCGGAGCTCTCTATCTTATCCGCAACCGACTTATTAAGTTC
>JBFZEO010000373.1:0-2700 GCA_041306845.1 Spirochaetota bacterium | reverse complement strand
CGATGTCGAGGATATCAATAAATTTTCCATGTTCAGGTTTAATTCGTCCCTTTTTTATCCGGTGCTGAGATTTACCTCTGCCGATTTCAGGATTAACTATAACTTTGTGACGGCAAGATACTATGCGGAGGATCTTCTCCTTAAGGGGATTCATGGCGGCGAGCTGTTTTTTACCACTCCGGGCAAGAGTCTCAGGTTTGTTATCGGGCACTCGGTTTATGCCGATTTTTTTGATTATTACGATTATCTTGTCAATGAAAGCAAAGATGAGATTGTTGTTCCGGTGCAGATTAATACTATTTTAAAATTTACAGCATTTGATCTTCCGACGTTCGGTTTCGATATTTTCTTGAATGGGGGGATTTTACTTCCGCTCAGTTATGATCCGGTTTCGGGAGGTTCATCGTTTCGTGATATGCTGAATAATAATTCCTCTTCTATATTATATGCGATAGCTGCTTCAGCGGGAACAGGTGTAAGGATTGAAAATTTTTATTTTAAATGGGAGATTGTCGTTGATTCACTTCTCAATAAAGTAGGAATGTTTGATCCGTTTTATAATGCGCGACGAAGTATGATAGATGAGGATATGATCTCCTGGATCGATCATAAAAATAAGAGTGCCTCACTTCTCGATGATTACAGACTCGGTTTGAGACTCGACGGCGGATTTAAAATAGGTAATTTTTTTAATTTTGAACTGGTTTATCAGCCGGCGATTGCTTACGATGCCGGGGAGGTTATCCCTGTTTATTATTATGACAGGGGATTTCTGATGTTTGATGCCGGTTCGGATAACAAGTTAAAAGTAAATTTCGGATTCAAATTTATGCTTGCCTCCGATAAACTTGTAAAAGGGATACTTAACATCGTCAACAATAATGACTATTCCGCAATCAAAAACGGAACTTTACTAAGCTCAAATTTTTATCTGAAACCCCATGCAAATTTAACTCTCAACGCCGCATTCAACCTGCTGCCTCAGACCGCCGACGAGAAAACTCTCAACACTCTTTTTCTCGTTTATCTCTCTTTCACGCCGCCTGCCGATAACGGAAAGCAAAATAAGAAAGGCGATATTGATAAAATCAAAAAAATCATGTAATATCCGCACTATGAAAATTAAAATTTTGGCAGAAGATGTTTATTCACGCATAGCAGCCGGAGAGATAATCGACAGACCGGCATCGGTCGTGCGCGAACTTGTTGATAACTCGATAGATGCAGGTGCCGATGAGATTACGATCCGCCTTGAGAATGGCGGGATTGACAGCATAACAGTGACAGATAACGGTTCCGGCATCGAAAAAGAGGATATGTCTGTCGCACTGCTAAAACATTCGACGAGCAAGATAGAGACGATTGACGACCTTTTTAACATAGATACTCTCGGTTTCCGCGGGGAAGCGCTCCATTCTATAAAAACTGTTTCCAAACTGACAGTAACCTCATCGACCGACCCGACCGGACTGACGCCGGCCAACAGAATCTCTTATCAGAATGACTTTGTCCTCGAACCTGTGCAGGGCAAAAAGGGAACGAGGATCGATGTTGATGAACTCTTTTATAATCTGCCGGCGCGGAGGAAATTTCTTAAGTCGCAGACTGTTGAGCTGAACGGGATAAAAACCGTTGTCGGTGAAAAACTTTTTACTTCTATGAATGTTAAATTCAATCTTTATAACGACAATAAACTCCTTTTTAGTACTGCCGGTGACGGTGATTTTAGCAGTATATTTTTTGAGTTTAACAGGAATGAGAATAAGTTTGTGATAAATAAACGGGTTTCAGAATTTGACGGGATAAAGATAACTTCGTATTACTCAGATTACTCAGTGTTCTTTACATCGAGAAAATATCAGTCGTTCTATGTTAATAATCGTCCGGTAAGTGCGCCGTTTTTTTACTCCGCGCTGAGTACCGGCTACAAAGATTATGTATCGCCGGGTCGTCATCCCCTTTTTTATGTGTTTTTAGAGATTGCTCCTTCACTTATCGATGTTAACATCCATCCGGCCAAGCGCGAGGTGAAGTTTTTTGATCAGAACAAGGTGTTTGAGGCGGTGCGGCGTGCTGTTGTCGGGGCGTATTCCGAGAAGGTGGTGTTTGAGACGTCCGGAACTCCATTCACACCGCAGAGGGACTATGAGTTTGATAAAATCGAGTCTGACGGCGGGGCCGTGAACGAGAGGTCTGAGTTGTACTCACGCGATCTGCCGTGGAATGAGACTCCGCGCAGTGATGTTGCGCCGGCAGCGGTTGACAATTACTTTGATGCGTACATGAGTGCGGTGAGGGGCGGCAGTGAGAATGCTGATATTGACTGCAAAATACTCGGTGTTGTGTTTAAAACATATATTCTCATAGAGAAAGAGGATAAACTTTTGCTGATAGATTTTCATGCACTTACGGAAGGGTATATTTATAAAAAAACAAAATCAGCATTCCTGCAGAATCAGGGAAGTGTGAATCTGCTTATCCCGGCAATAGTCGATCTCGAGCAGATAACGGAGTCTGTTGAGAAGCGGATCGGAGAACTTAATAGTGCCGGTTTTGATCTTGAGACAGTTGACGGAGGTTCTATCGTTGTGCGGTCGGTACCGGAGGTTTTGTTCTCATCTAAGGATATAGTTGTGATAATTGAGACTATCCGCGATTATCTGTCCGGGAGTGAGCGGAATGAGGATATCGTTGAGTCGA
>JBFZEO010000371.1:0-4639 GCA_041306845.1 Spirochaetota bacterium | reverse complement strand
GAGAAAAAGAACGAGTATGAAACCAAGTGAGGTTATTAGAGATGCCCTTAAGTAGAATGAAGATTCTCCTTAGCCGGCTTTGTATTTCTTTGCAAAATCGATAAATTTATCAATCGGGATCGGTTCGCTATAATAAAAACCTTGGATATTTATGTTGTAATTAAATTTCTTCAGATAATCTATCTGATAGTATTGTGTAACACCTTCCGCAACTATATCAAGTTTTAACCCTTTTGAGATTGCGATAATTGTATCGACAAGAGGAACATCTCTACCGTCAGGAGTTATCTGATCGATAAAGTGTTTATCTATTTTTAATGAGTTGAGCGAGAGAATGTCAAGGTAATTAAGGCAGGAGTATCCTGTTCCGAAATCGTCAAGTGAGATTTTTATCCCGATCTCTTTGAGTTTATTTATCATATCTGCGACATCTTTCTCGTTATCGATAAGGAAGCTCTCCGTTATTTCAAGGTGGAGCATTGACGGATCGATACCGGTTTTTGATATTATCTGAGTGATCCTCGATATGAGCTCTTTATCTTTAAATTGTTTAACAGACAGGTTGACGGACATCGACATATTGCCGAGACCAAGCTGTCTTAGTTTGACATAATCTGAACATGCTTTCTCAAGAACCCATTCCCCAATAGGTATAATCAGTCCGGACTCCTCGGCGTGCTGGATAAACTTTGCCGGTGAAACCAACCCGGTATCCGGTTTGTTCCACCTTATGAGAGCCTCTGCTCCTGTTATGCTGCCGTCAAGTTTCATCTGCGGCTGATAAAATAGAGTGAATTCCTCGTTAGTAATTGCCTCGCGGAGTTTGCTCACAGTGTTTATTTTATCGAGCATTTTGTCGTGCATTGATTTTTCAAAAAACTTATGATTGTTGCGCTCTTTCTTTGCCTCATAAAGTGCTGTCTCTGCTTTCTTTACGAGTGTTTCATAGTCGTTCCCGTTTTCAGGAGATACTGATATCCCGATGCTCAGGTTTACATAGATCATGCTGCTGCCGATTTTTATAGGTTTGTTAAAACTATTTTTTATTCTTTCGGCCGTTATAGTTGAGCTTAGTTTACCTGTCATATTAAGGAGAACTATACCGAATTCATCTCCGCCGATCCTGAATAAAACGTCCTCTTTCCCGATTAATTCTTGAAGTCTGTGCGCTGTTTCTTTAAGAACCTCATTTCCGGATTCGTGTCCGAGTGTGTCGTTGATGTTTCTGAAGTCATCAATGTCGATTATTAAAACGGCCTTGCGGGACTGATCGTTCTTTAAGATGTTTTTGAGAGTTTCATAAAAGGCGCTTCTATTCATAAGTCCGGTCAGTTCATCGTGGTATGCGATGTAGGAAAGTTTGTTTTTTATGTAGTGATAACAATTATCTTTCTGGTTTAATCCGTTGTGAATTGCGCGTGCCATCGAGAAGCAGCTGTTATATCCGCAGCTTGTACAGTTCCTGATATCCGAGATATCCGATTTTCTCATAGAGGTATATATGGAGTTGAGAGAATTTTTATCCGGAGCGGAAATTGTATTCTTACTTGAGTTATTGCTGAATCCTCTCTGGAAATATCTGGAATTTTCTATCTGAACTTTATTTGCATTCCCATGAACGGCAGCATGATCTCTGCATCCCAGGCTGCACAGTTTGAGGTCAATGTATATCTTGTGGCTCAGAGAGGGTATGTCAATCCCCTTCATAAAGTGGTTGAAATTGTCGATGCTCGAAATTCTTTTCGTGTGAATATTAGGCGATGAAACAACGTCAGTTATGTGCGGGTTTCCGTCAAATTCTTCCGTCTCGGTCATTTTGCCGAGTCCGGCATTGTCGAGGTATCTTATGAATTTATCGCTATTTACGGCTACTGTTCTGTAATCATATCTTGCAAACTCAAGTTTTTTCTCTAGGCAGTTTGTTAGAATGTAGAATTTGCTTTCAGTAAAAGAGTTGTCCTCTTTTATTACCTTTTTTACGAGATGGATGTGTGATGAGTCAAGCGGTATAAGATTTTGTATAAAAGCGGATTTATAAAGTTCTATGTATGCGACAGCTGACGCACAGTCGGAGGAGATCACGATTTTATTATCGGATGATGATAAGTAGTTGTTGTAGTTTGCATTGAGAATGGAGATCCCCTCGTCGAGGTTGCGTACCATTCCGATGCCGTTATTTTTTAAGAATGCGATCACTTTTTTGTACGATGATTTATACTTGCCGAGCAAGTCGATGTCTATGATAAAGACAGATTTCTCAGGAATTTTTTCATCATTAAAGATATCTGACAGGCCGGAGTCAAACTCTCTGGCATGGTGAGTGCATATTTTTATGCAGCTTCCACATCCGATGCAGAGATCCTCATTCACAGATATGCCATCTGATCCCACTTTGTTGCAGTATTTAACCGGACATACCGATATACATCTAAAACACTTTACGCAATTACTATTAATGTCAATCTTTTTCAACAATAAAACCTCTAAAACATTTAAATTTACCCTTATGTTACGATATATCACAAATAAATTATAAATCGAACCGATTTGACTTAATAATACGAATATTTTAATGTTTTATTACATAAAAACCCATTTAAATGAAATAAATGGGTTTTTGTAGTTTTAAAAGTATTTAAAGTTTAATGTTGGGATTCTTTTTCTCGGTATTTTCTCCGTCTGACTTTTTAGGAAATTTTCCATTGTAATCAAATCTGAGTCCGAGTGTAATAGAACCGTTTTGAGCCGGATAATCAAGCACAGTGTAGTAGAATGAGTTGAGTGCATTTTTGACGGCGAGATAGATCGTGAAGAATTTAATCTTTTGAGATATATCGATGTCGAGTGTGAAGTACTGTCCGAGTTTTACGGTGTTAGTTGTTGATGTGTAGCGCTCGCTCTCGTAGTGGCCGGAGAGTGAGAGGTTTCCTGTTATCCAGTTAAAATTCACGCCGAGTCCCAGTACGTGCATCGGGGTGTAGGAGAGCCTTTTGTCATCGTTAAAGTCGTAGTCATCGTTGAGGCAGTAGCTCATGGTGAATGTGTAGTTTGCCGTAAAATTTACATATTTACTGAAATCCGTTGATAAGTTGATCTCCGCTCCGAATGTAAGGGCACGATCAACATTCTCAGGCTGCCAGAGCCCCTGACCGGCGGGCTGCCAGAGTATCATATCTTTAATGTAGTTGGCAAATAGTACAGTCTCGCCCCGGATGTAACCTTGTTTATAGTAGCTGAGCCCGATGTCTCCGCCGAGTCCGTCCTCCGGTTTGAGATCGGGGTTGCCCTTTGCGAACGAATCTGCCGGCCAGTAAAGATCATCGACAGAGGGCATCGTGTATGTTCTAAAGAAATTTGCCTTGAGAGTGAAGTCTTTGATGTTTGCACTGAATCCAAGTTTTGGAACGAAGACAGGGTAATCCTCGTAGTAAACAGCCTTTACAGATGGGATGATTTTTACGGTATTCTTAATGTTAAAATTAAGTGTAACATAACCGCCTCCGTTAAACAGCGAGTGATAACCGGTGGAGGTGGAGTCTGAATAATCATATGTGAAATCTCCGCCTATATTAGCAGTCAGCCAGTCGCAGGCTATAAATCCCCATTTATTAATCACGGTCACATTGTGCAGTTTATGAGTGTCGTGACCGTAGTCGTCGTCCCAGTCGAGGATGTTGTATCTGTAAGAAGTTGTCAGTTCGGTATCAACTCTTTCAGATCCGACCATATCGGCGTCAAATGAGATCCTGCCGGAAGCATCGTGATCTATCTGCTTTCCGATGTCTTTATTATTTATAGTTCCCGGCATATTTTTGTTGCCGTAGTAGTAGTTGCCGCCTGCGTTTAGGTTCATGTACATCGGCAGTTTAAAATCTATAGAGCCGTTTGCCGATCCGTCGTAGATCTCGTTATCAGTCCGTTCCCTTTTTTTGTCGTTGTTGTCTGTGTATAGGTAGTGGTTTACTGCTCTGTTACCGCCGCCGCCGATTGTTAAGTATACACGTTCATTCCCCACTCCCAGACCGCTCTTCCAGCTTTGAGTATCAAAGAAGTCGTACCATGCGGTAAACTTTCTTTCATCGTTATCTGAGGTATCTGAATCTTTAGGGAAGTAAAAGTCCGGGTAATAGAATTTATTGCTGATATCTGCCCAGACTTTGTAGCCGGCTTCGGATCTTTTGGAGGTTATTATGTTTATGACTCCACCGACAGCTCCGCTAAAGTTAAATTTGGTATCGCTTCCGCCTTTTATCAGCTGAATGGATTCTATGTCGGCAATATTTATTTTTGACAGATCAGCATCTCCGGACTGTCCGGAATTAACAGGGACTCCGTCTATCAGAACTAAAATTCTGCCGCCTCCGAGTCCCCGTATATTTATCGATCCGACCGATCCGTATCCGCCGTAATTCTTGACGGAGATGCTGAACCCTTTTGTTAAAAGTTCCTTTATATCTGCCGGATTCATTTTCTTTATGTCTTCAGCCGTTAACTCGCTTATTACCTGTGTTTCTTTTTGTGATGCGTAGACGGTGCTGCCGTTCTGATCCTCTCCGGCGTCGGTGTATGTGCCGTCCGATGAGTCCGTGTCGGTTGTTGCGTCCTGCGGTGCTATTGGAATGGTAATAAGCGCAAATAT
>JBFZEO010000369.1:0-8667 GCA_041306845.1 Spirochaetota bacterium | reverse complement strand
CTCTTTTTTTATACGGAGGCCCCATTCTCTCAGCAGTTCAACTGGAGCTGACTCAAAGATAAAAAGAGCCTCCTCACGTCTTATGTTTCTATAATTTGACAATATCTTATCAATATTCATTATTTTCACCTGTTAATTTATCATGCATTTCAAGATAAAGAGACTCAATCCTGATTTTGAGATCACTTACAAATTCATCCGCCGAACTGTAATCGGAGTATTTTATCGGAGTCCCGTATTTGATATATGCAGTTTTTTTATCTATCTTTTTATCATATATATAACTCTGTGAAACGTTGTAGATAGCAGCCGGTATAATATTATAATCACCGGCTATCTCCGCGACAAGCGATATCCCTTTTTTTAGTTCACCAACCGGTTTATCTTCTGTATAGTAACCTTCCGGGAAGAAAACGACTGATATTCCCCTCGCCAGCCTCGATTTTATCCCGTTCATTGACTTTACCATTTTGGGATAACTCGAACGGTTGATACTTATAAACCCCATCTTGAGGGCTATTATTTTGAATGGGGGGATTATGTCAAGTACGTGAGAGCTCATCGAGAATGCAAACGGTCTCCTCAGATGCCGTGCGAGGATCAAAGGATCGGCAAACGACTTGTGAGTTGCAGCTATAATCGCCGGACAAGCATCCTCATAACGGTACTCCGACATATTTACTACTTTCATCCTATTCGCCCATAAAAAATACTTGATAGCAATTCTGTAAAGCCACGGGAAATTCCAATTAAAAGGCAAAAAAAGCATCGGGAAATAACATACAATAACCGTCAGCAGCACAAGAACCATTCTAAACAGCAAAAACTTATTTAACTTACGTTTAATCAATTTAGTAAAAACCCGCCCTACATATTAAGAAAGCCTGCTTTTTATATAGCAGGCTGTCTCTTATTTTATTTTAACAACTCAAAACTATCAACAACAGCATCATTAGCGTCATACAGATTAAAATTTATCTTATTTTTATTAACGTCAGCCGTCATATATCCGTCAACTCCGTAAAGCTGCTTCTCGCTGAATGAAGAGTCTTCGTTTTTATCTTTATCTGTGCCTTTAGGCTTATTGCTCCCCATACACGGAAGAGTCACATATTTTACACCGTTTACCTTTTTCGTCCGCTCATATACATGATTATGTCCGGAGAACACTATATCAACTTTATATTTTTCAAACAGAGGAACAATCTCCTTTCTTGAGTAAAGATTGGAGTAGTGGCGCGGCGTATTTGAATAAGGGGATTCATGAGTAACAACTACGATCCATTTTGACTTATTATTCTTGAGTGTATCTTCTATAAATTTGTACTGCGGACTTCCGTTAAAGAACGAGATCTCGCTGTCTATCATCAGAAATCTCACATTCTCCCAGACAAACGTGCTGTAACTCTTCTCAGTATCAAAATACTTGTTAAAAAGCGGCGATGACTCCTCATGATTGCCGGGAGCTATCGCAAACGGGATCCCCTGAATGTTAGGTACAAACGGTTTAAAAAATGTCATCTCCCAGCTCATGTATCTTAATCCGTTATTGCAGGCATCCCCGGCAAAAACAAAAACATCTGGATTCTTTGCGGCTATTTTCCTTGACAAACCTTCAATTACAGACGCTATATTCTGCGAGTCAGAAGCTGCCACAAACCTGAAAACGCCATCACTATCCGGAGTCTTAAAGACTTTTTTATCGGCAGCGTTATCCTCTTTATAAAAGTATTTAACACCCGGTTTGAGATTACCGAGAATGGCAACTTTACCGTGTTTATATTTTACCGGAGTCACAACATCACCGTTTTTACCCTCTTCACCAAATGTAAAAACTGAATCATCCTTGTTATCCTGATAAACAACTTTCATCTCAGTCGCATCCGGTTTTGAGATCAGCAGGAGCGGTTTTCTCTCCATGTTATCCTTTTCAATGAGCTTGCCCCATGTAAAACCAGATACGGCAACCTCTTCATCTTTATACGGCAAAAGCACAACAGAATAATCACTATCATTATTATCTCTTGCCTTGTTTGCCCAGCTTCCCCTTGTTACCTGAAATTTGAAACTCTTTCCTGTTTCAAGTGAGAGCTCTGTCTTATAAATATTTTTTGAGACTTTCTGGGTCAATGTCGCATACGGCACCCACTCTTTAGCCTCAGGTATGTTGTGGCCGAGGAAAACATTATCATCCTCCGGAGTATTTTCCGGAGCATTTATGATAATTGTAATTTTAGCTGTATCCTTTTCCGCTGCATAAAACTCAAATTCGGCAGAACTCTTCTTTGAACCGTTAGCTACAACAACAGTTGCCTTATATTTACCGGCTCTCTTCTGAAGTTTTATCGCAGTTCCGGACTCGTCTAAGTTCTCAAAAACAACCTTCTCTCCGGACTCGTTGACCACATTCCACACGATCTTGCTTTTAGGCTTTATACCGGCAGTTGCCTTGCAGTCCAGCACAATATCATCAGCCGGCTTGTAAAACTTCTTACCGTTGATAACAGCTGACAGATCAGCAGCACACAATGCAAATACAAAAAAAACAGAAACCAGAACAATCGAAATCTTCTTAACCATATAACTTCCTCCAATTAATTTCCGGCAAGATTGACGTATTTATCTATAACATCTTTAATCCACTTATAAATTATTTTCATAAAGTAATTAGCGGACTCCTCTCTTATCATGTTCCTGTCGTTTATGTTGTAACTCAAGCCATACTCTTTATTATCCTTGTTTTTTCTTGTCACGAGGGCGATAGGCACTTTGAGAATGGAACTCTGCGTAAAAATGCGGAGCTGTACCTGCTCCTTAAGAGAGAGGACATCCCAATTTGGATCTTCCGTAAATATAATACCAAGTCCGTTTATACTGACATCTTTCAGATATCCGTTGACAACAGTACGCCCATTATTGCAAGTAACCTCAACCCTATTCGTTGACGCAGGATAAAGACCGATACGAACATATGTGCGCCTTACCTGATTCTCACTCGAAAAAATCGGTTTGACAAGACTCATTATTGCGTTATAAGCACCATCTTTGTCATTAAAATTCTTTTCTATATAGATCAGTCCTTCGCTGCGGAAAATATGTTTTAATTTTTCATCTATCGTACTGGTGTGAATGATGCTCTTGTCCGGGCAGAATGCAGCTATAAATTTCGCTAAACCGACCGCTCTTTCGTATTCACCACCCGGCTTGACACCTGATAGGATCTTATCCAGATTAAAAAAGAACGCCGTTGTATCATCTTTTTTATCGTTCAGTTTGGTATATTCATCCATCGAATATGAACATCCTATGATGAGAATATCCCGTTTCAGCAGCTCGATCTTATCCGGCTCACCGATAAGCGGCGGTATAAACATCCAGTATATTGTGTATGGAGTTACTGTTATTTCACCATTCTGATAAATCATTTATCCACCTCACTTACGCCGCCGGAGCAGCTGTTATTAATATACAACACCTGAGTAGGATATGCAAACTTAATCCCTTTTTTAGAGAATGTGTCAAGTATCTCCAGATTTATGGACTGCTGCCTATCCATAAACAGATAATAATCATCACTAAGTATAAAATATACGAGTTCAAACTCCAGAGAATATACGCCAAAAGAGGTAAAATGCGCCCTGTCAAACTGAACATTATCACACAAGGAAACAATCTTTTTAATTTCATCCGGGATAATCTTCAATACCGCCGGATCTGTATTATAATCCACACCGAGTTTATGAACCACACGCCTTTTAGTAATCTTTTTATAATTACGCAGTACCGAACTCGTTAAATCTTTGTTAGAAATTATGAGTTCCTCCCCCTGAATACTCCTGACCCTTGTCGTTTTAATCCCTATGTGTTCTACTGTTCCCATAAAATTATCGATTGCTATAAAATCCCCGACATCGAACGGACGATCAAGATTGATAGCAACAAAGCTGAAAAGGTCGCTCAAGATAGCCTGGGCGGCAAGAGCAACTGCTATACCGCCTATCCCAAGTCCTGTTATGATTGTATTTATCTGAAATCCGAGATTATCAAGAAGAAATATAAGTGCAACTATCCAGATCAGTATCTTAAAAAGGGACTTTATCCCGTTAAATCTCGAAATTTTGTTCTGAAGGAGTTGCGGAGTCCCTTTATCTGTAAATATAACATCTATCATATCAGAAAAAGCTCTTATTATTGCATAGACAATCAGTATCACAAACCCTTTACCAAGAAATAATTTAAAGTGACTATCAACTTTTAGAAATTCAAAACCAATATAGATAGAAGTGTAGTAAAATACAAGTGATGCGTATTTATCAAGGACTCTTACAAGCAGGTCGTCCCACTGAGTATCGGTTTTTGCAGCTTTGCGCGATACAGCCCTGAGGATAACTTTATTAAAAATAAAGACAACTATAATACCGCCGAGCATAACAGAAACCGCAATTATTATATCTTTTAATGAATTTTCGAAAAAACTAAAATTATTGAAGATTTCATTCATAACATAACCGCAGGGTAAAACAAAAAATCCCCGTCACCTTTTTGAATAAAATTCAAGCAGAACAAAACTTGCTCTATTAACTGAGATCACATCACCTTAGGAACAGCAAAATATCCGTCGAGATAGTTTTTTGTATACTTCCTGAGCTCCGGCTGCGAAAAAGATTGTCCCACGTCATCGCAGTCCGACACATTCACCTCTTCAAAAACAGACTCTCTATCCATAACAGATGATGTATCAACCTCGGAAATCTTATCAATAAACGAAATTATATCGTTGAGTTTATGAACAAACCCGGATTTAGAACTGCTATCAAGTTCAAGTCTCGACATATCGAGCAATCTATCAACAACTTCATCATTAATCATACTCTTTCTCCAGTTTACTATATTCAAGGATAAGCTCAACGGTACCATAATCAAAGAAATCAATCTGTGACAAGTGTTTTCCGCTGCACTCTTTAATAGATTTTATTACACCCTTTCCATACTCCTTGTGTCTCACAAGCTGACCTACAGAGTAATGAAAATTCTTTTTCATATTAGCATTTTGGGTTAAATTAATCAATTGATAATAATCTTCCGGGATCTCATTCACAAACATCGATTTACCGGAGATCCTGAGATTGCCGAATAGAGTTCTATTATTGGCATACATAATGTAGAGTCTTAACTTCGCCCTCGTCATTGCCACATAAAAAAGGCGCCGTTCCTCCTCCACCCCCTCCTCTTTATCAAGAGAATTTACATGCGGAAAGAGCGAGTTCTCCGCTCCGCAGATAAACACATTCTCAAACTCAAGCCCCTTTGCGTTGTGAACCGTCATGATCCTGTACCTGAGATTATCATCTGCCCCCTGAGCCGCCAAAGACGAACTCTCAAGCATGCTGTTCTCGAGGAAATTTAGCAGCACATCAAGACCGCTCTCATAACCGTCGAGAGTTCCAAGGAACTCAAGGATATTCTCTGTTTTATCGGTAGTCTCTTTTATGTCGTGGAGAATGTAATGATCCTTCAAACCGCTCTTTTCGATAAAATAAGCAGCTGTGTACTTCAAAGAATTTTCCTCGATAATCTTCAGCTTATCTTTAAACAACTCATATATATTTGTTAGAACTGACCTGTTTTTTGCAGATATATCGGCACTATCAACGTGAGCAAGAGCTTCGAGGATATCACCGTTATACTTATCGGCAAGGTTAAATATCGCTTCGAGGCTCTTCTTTCCTATTCCCCTCACAGGCTTGTTTACAAAGCGGCTGAATGCAACTCTGTCGTTAGAATTTGCAAGCCACTTTAATAGGGCGATAACGTCCTTCACCTCTTCACGGTCATAAAACCCGACATATCCGACTATAATATACGGGATATTTTTTTCGACAAACTTTTGTTCTATTGCGCGAGTCTGAGCATTTGTTCGGATTAGAATGGCAGTTTCGGTCGGTTCATAGGCATTTTTTAGTATCTCAGATACAACATAATCCGCCTCGGCACGCTCATCATCGATCTCAACAACGTTTATCTTGTCGCCGTCGCCTATTTCCGTAAAAAGTGTTTTCCCAAGTCTCATCTTATTATTGGCAATCAGAGCATTGCTTGCTCCAAGGATAGTCCCGGTCGATCTGTAATTCCTCTCGAGGCGGATTATCTGGGTATCATCAAAATCATCCGGGAAACCGATTATATTCTTAACATCGGCACCTCTAAAGCTGTATATAGACTGATCCTCGTCCCCCACAACCATGAGATTGGAGTTGTAAGCGAGACTTTTCAGGAGTTTATATTGTGAATAGTTAGTATCCTGATACTCATCAACAAGTATGTATTTATATCGGGACGCATACTTTTCAAGTACCAGCGAACTCCCCTCAAATATTTTAACCGGATAAACGATGAGATCCTCAAAGTCGAATGCGTTGCTCAATTTTAATAATTTGTTGTACTCTTTGTAGATGTTAAGATACAATCCATCCGGATTTTTAGGGAACTCTTCACAATTCTGCTTATAAGTCGCTATCCACCGCCTGATGCTGTTCCGCTCGCTCTTGTCTACACCAAAGCTCTTCATCAGTTCATTGAGAAGTTTGTTGCTGTCATCATCATCATATATCTGAAACGTGACTTTGCGATCGACAGCTTCATACTCTCTGCGGAGGAGATACGCTCCGAACGAATGAAAAGTTTTAATAGTCAGACCCGATACGAAACCGAGAGTGTTGTAGATCCTGTTCGACATCTCTTTACAGGCTTTATTTGTGAATGTAAGCGCAAGAATATTATAAGGGCTTATTTTCTTTTCTGATAGGAGGTAGATTATCCTGGAAATGATAGTTCTTGTTTTACCGGAACCGGCTCCGGCTAAAATTAGAACGTTTCTATTGTCTGTAAAAACAGCTTCCATCTGTTTTTCATTTAACCGTGCCAGGTATTCACTCATCATTCTACCCTATCGCTACAAAGTCTTTTCCGTTTATCCTCTTTATAATCGTATCTATAAACTCGCCGGGCTTTGCACTCTCACAAGAAACAACGGTAACACCATCCACCTCAGGCGCCTGTCCCCAGAACCTGCCAAGGTAGAGATCGTTATCCGCTTTTTCCTCTATGAGTATCTTCTGTTTTGTCCCGACAAATTTCTCAAGGGATTTTATGGAATGGGCCTCTGCCGTTTCCATTATTTTATCGTATCTATCTTTTACAACATTAACATCAACTTTTCCAGGCATGGAGTATGAAGCAGTCCCATCCTCATCGGAGTATTCAAAAGCACCTACCCAGTCTATGCCGGCCTCTCGTATAAAATTTACCGTTTCATTAAACTCAACAACTGTCTCCCCGGGATACCCAGTTATAAAAGTTGATCTTATCACTGCCAGCGGGAAAATGCGTTTGATTTTCTTTATGAGTTCGAGATAGACAGCATGATTACCATTCCTACCCATGCTCCTTAAAAGCAGTTCACTTCCGGACTGAAACGGGACATCAAAATACGGGATAAAATGTTTTAATGAAGAGAGATCGGCAAGAAGTTCATCCGATATATGATCCGGATGAAGATATAAAACCCGGAGCCACTGGCCATCATCCATCACGCTGTCAAGTTTTTTCAGTAAAGAGCCAAGCTCCCGCTTACCGTAAATATCGGTTCCATAATTACTCGTATCCTGACTTATAATATTTATCTCTCTTAAAGATCCGTCGTTTATAAGAGTAAATTCCTTGATTATATCATCAATCTGCCTTGAACGAAGTTCTCCCCTGATAATCGGTATCGAACAATACGAACAATGATTTGAGCATCCGTCACTTATCCTGAGATAAGCCGACCCCGGGAAACCGATGATTTTCCTTTTTACAGGCTTATCAACTGAGAATTCCGGAATAACAACCTTTTCAGTACCGGATACCGCCTCAAGAATTTGCGATATATCTCCAACGCCGAATATTACATCTGCCTCATGCAGATCCTCTTTGAGATCGTTGTAGTACCTCTGCGACAGACATCCGGCAACAACAAGTTTTACACATTTACCGGACTTCTTGTACTGAGCCATCTCAAATATAAGGTCAATAGCTTCCTCTTTTGCCCGTTGAATGAACCCGCATGTATTAATTATTATGATTTCAGCCTCAGCTGGATCTGTTATCTGCTCATACCCGCCATTCTCCAGCAACCACGCCATTTTTTCCGAGTCTACCTGATTTTTAGAGCATCCGAGAGTTTCAATATAAAATTTTTTAGTTTCTTTCAATTTATCATCCGATTTTAAAATTTGATCACAAACAAAAACTTAGCAAGTTAAGCACTTACATTTTATATTAATGCGTTAATGTGTTAGTGTTCATTAAATATTTATTATTTTTTACATATTTTTTGTTATACAACAAGGGCAGTTCCAATAGAACTGCCCAGTTATCGCACTTATAATGCATATGTTTATTTTAAAGAACTCATCTGTAGAGAGTAATTATCCCCGTTCTTTGTCCAAGTCACCAATTTAACATCAACTTTACCTGTTTCATCTGAGCTAAACTTCTTGCCATACTTATCAAAGTCCATGGAAACAGCATGAGAATTAACCATCCAGATAATAACCTGATCTTTTGCCTTTATATTCAATATATTATTCTTAAAGAACTTACCTTCCTGCTCCGCCGCCTTGTCTG
>JBFZEO010000368.1:0-2568 GCA_041306845.1 Spirochaetota bacterium | reverse complement strand
CTGAAAATGGAAAAGATGAACGGTTTTGTTTACCAGGCGATTAATAATTTTGCTGAGATATCTGACGGAATGGATATTCTTGAGATAGGTTACGGTCACGGAGCAGGACTTATCTATTTCCTTGACAAATACAAGATCGGACTCACCGGAGTCGATTTTTCGCAGACAGCACACCAAAAAGTCCTCAAAAGGACAAAAAAGTATATAAACAACGGCAGACTCGCCCTATCTCACGGCAGCTACGAAACCTACCAGCCTGGAGACAAACTCTTCGACAGGATTATTTTTGCAAACGTAGTTTATTTCTGGGATGACACAGACAAGGTTTTCGGCAAGATTCTTGAAGAATTGAAACCTAACGGTAAACTCGTATTCTATATGTCTGACAAGAAACTTCTCGATACGATCAAGATGGTTACGGACGATGTTTTTAATAAGTACGAATCGTTTGAGATAAAAAATTCTCTCGAACGATCCGGATTTACCGGCGTGGGACTCAATAAAATACTCGACGATTCGGGTAATTTTTTAATTATAACAGCGAACAAAAAGGGGTAAAATATGCTTAAAAAGATTTTTATTACGATGTTTATTTTTACGCTGCTCTCAGTCGGAGCGCAGACTATCGAGGAAAAACCGGCAGTTACATTCCAGGTAACAGCAGAAAAAGAAATTGAAGCTGATAAACTTCTCCTGTTTATCAAGATCGAGAAAAAGGACAAGAATTTTAAAAACGGATCGGCTGCGGTCTCGTATCTCTCAAGCAAACTTATCGACGCACTCAAAAAAGCCGGACTCAAGAACGACGAGATTGTGACAGACAAACTCAATTCCACACCGGACAGCACGTGGTGGAGCAGCAAAGAGTATACTGTAACTCTCAATATCAAGGCAATTATCAAGAACACCGAACTCATCCCCGATGTCTTCACTGCGGCATCATCCATCGATCAGGCGGTGACGGTTGCCGGGTTTGACTACGACTACAGCGGCGTGGAGAATGTAAAAAGTGAGCTGATAATCGCCGGCGGTGAAACAGCTGAAAAATATAAGCAGGCATACGAGAAAGGTTACGGAGTCAAACTAAAAATCGCCTCGGTGAACTCCAACGATGAGTTCGGCGGGACCGGTGCTATGATGGAGAGAGCCGTAAATTTCAAAATGGCCGCGAGTGATGCGCAGCCGGAATTTAATAAACTTCCTGTTAAAACTTTCAGAATGACTTTCTATGTTAAATATTACATTGTTCAGTAATTTATATCCAACCTTTGGAGCTGCTCATATGAGCAGCTCCCGAACTTACCATCTAACTAAATATAATCACATCCCACATCTAAATATCCAACTGCTCATATGAGCAGTCTGACCTGAACATAAAAACCCCTTCAAAACTTCAGTTCCAGCAAACCAGCCCTTTCATCCCGGGAGTGATCGCGGAACACAATATAAATATCGTTATTATTATCATGAGTTATGTTAAGATAGCTCACAAGTCCGGGGATATCTGCCCGATATTTCAGTTCAGTAACTTCATCTCTGAAACAATAAGTTTTCAGACGCAGGTCATCAGAGTCAAGCATCGCTATAACCGGTATCTCATCACGTCCCATCGCAATACAGCACCCTTCACCCGGTTTATCTTTATTAAAGATCACCTGTCCGGCAAGTTTATCATCTTTTATCACAGAAAGCACATTCCCGGCAGCCTCTGAGTGAATGGCATAGAGGTTGAAATGCCTATCAATTGTCATATCTATAAACTCGGATCGTGCCGAAGACACCCTGATAATATCAGAACGATTATCTGTAATCCTCATAAGTTTGACACTATAATTATCTGTACTGTCCACATATAAAATATACGGGATATTATTTTTACCAATCAGAAGCCTCACGCCGTCCGTTATACCGCTAAATCCGCCGGGAGAACCTTCCGGATTTATTAAATCAATCCATTCACCGCCCCTAAAAACTTTAAGCGAAATTTTATAGTTAAAATAACTGTCCGAGTATGCGACATAGATTTGACCGTTTCCATCCTCTGCGATAGAAATATTCTCTGCTGTACCGGCGGATATCCCCCGTCTGCCGAGAGTTTTCCACATGCCGTTCTCATAACAGATCACTGTCAGTCTGTTATTTAGGCCGCAGTCGAGGAAAGCAGCATGGAGAATGTTACTCTTTGCTGCAATTATCCTGGGATGATAAACATCAAGCCATGTTAAACCGGGTTGACCGACATATGCCCAGCCGCCATCTTTCCATGCACGGACACTCAACTTATTGTAATTCGCAAAATCCTTATATGAAACAAAAATAGTCCCATTCCCGTCAACAGCGACATCATCAAAATAGGCCTGCGCACCGGAAATGTTTTTGTGCAATTTAAAACGGGGTTCTCCGCAGCTGACAACTACCGCTAAAACTACGACAATAAAAAGCACAACTTTCACTGCAGCTCCTCAAGTTTTAAGACAATCTTAGCTGCTCCGACAGCATCACTTAACGCCTCATGGTGGTTCAGAGGGATCTCAAAATGACGGCAGACCGTTGACAGGCGGTGATTTG
>JBFZEO010000362.1:0-7393 GCA_041306845.1 Spirochaetota bacterium | reverse complement strand
ATATAATCAATTGATAATACTGATTATATGTTTATTACAGTATCTTCAGCCTTATCTAATTCTATATTATACTCTGTTATTTTGGTATAGAGGGTTTTCCTGTTCAGATCGAGCAGCTCTGCAGTTTTAGATTTATTGCCGTTTGTGATTTTTAGAGTACCAATTATAGCTTCTTTTTCTATTTCTGATATCTTCGCAGGCAGTTTAATTTTTAAAAGATCATCATGATCATCATCTTTCTTTATATATGGTGGTAAATCATTGATATCAATTACCTCATCCCGCGACAAAACAACGGCTGATTCAATCACATTTCTCAATTCTCTTACATTACCAGGCCAATCATAGTTGATTAAAGCATTGCGAGCATTAGAAGAGATCTCCTTAATTGTTTTATTGTTCTCCATTGAAAAATCTGAGATAAAATTATTTATCAGTAATTGAATATCATCTTTACGCTCACGTAGCGGGGGAACTGTTATCTGAACAACATTTAATCGGTAATAAAGATCCTCCCTGAACCGCCCCTCTTCTACCTCTTTCTTTAAGTTCTTATTTGTAGCTGCAATTATTCTAACGTCTACACTTATAGAACCTTCCCCACCTACCCGTTCAAAACTCTTTTCCTGCAGTACACGGAGTAGTTTTACTTGAATTGTCTGCGATATTTCACCTATCTCATCAAGAAATAGAGTCCCGCCATCAGCCAATTCAAATCTTCCTTTCTTAGTTTTTATGGCCCCCGTAAACGCCCCTTTCTCATGCCCAAACAATTCACTCTCCAAGAGTGACTCTGCCAATGCCGAACAGTGAACTTTTATAAAAGGTTTATCTTTCCGGTTAGATAGCTGTTGTATTAAATTTGCCACCAGCTCCTTCCCCACCCCGTTTTCTCCAAGAATGAGGACAGATGTTTTAGAAGATGCAACCTGTTCTGCTATATCAAAGATCTTCATTATCTTTTCTGATTTACCGATTATTTCCCCTTTATATCTGTTCAACTTATTCTGGAGATTCCTATTCTCAATAATGAGCTCTCTTTGAGAAATTGCCCGACTTACAATTAATGATAGCTTCTCAAGATTGAGCGGTTTTGTCAAAAAGTCGTAGGCACCATCTCTCATAGCCTTAACAGCGGTCTCAACGGTACCATGACCGGTGAGAATTATAACCGGTATATTCGCAAAGTCCCTAATAATTATCTTTAAAAGTGTTTCACCATCGAGTTCAGGCATTTTTAAATCGGTAATAACAAGATCTATTTCACTGTTCTTAATCAGCTCCAGAGCCTCTTTCCCGTTAGATGCCAGAAAAATATTATGGTTGTCTTTCTTTAATGCCAGCCTCAATCCCTCTCTGATATTTTTCTCATCATCAACTATTAAGATATTAGCTTCAACTCTCATTTTTCCCCCGAGTATTCAATTAAGCTTTTTTTGTAGAATGGTATATGCATTTTTATAGTAAATATAGTCTCACCAGGACGAGATGTAAATGTAATATCAGCATTATGTTCTTTTATCACTTTATAAACAATTGTTAATCCAAGACCGCTCCCCGATGGTTTCGTTGTAAAATATGGATCAAATATTTTGCTCTGAATATCCTCAGGGATTCCCTTCCCGTTATCTTTAATATCAAAAACAATGAACTCCCGATTTGTGTAGGCTGAAATCTCAATTGTACCTCTATCTTCTATCGACGCAATACTGTTCTGGATAAGATTTATAAAAGCCTGCTTAAACATATTTTCATCAAGCCAAATTTGAGGAAGATCCGAATAGTTTTTTAGCAAAACTATATTTTTTGACTCAAGTTCAGGTTTTACCAGCTCACAAATTCTATTAAGATACTGCCTTGTATCTACCAGATTAAAATCTGCTTTAACAGGTCTTATTGAGTATAAGAAATTAACAACAATCTCATTCAACCTCTCAATCTCTTCATTAACAATATCAAGAGAGTATTTGATATCACCAGCTCCTTTACAATTACACTTAGTGATCTCTTGCTGCAGCAGCTGAATGTGAATGCTTATTGCGCCGAGAGGATTCTTTATCTCATGGGCGATACCGGCTGTTATAGCAGATAAGGCTGCAATACTCTCAATCTGTTTCAGTTTTATCTCATTCTCTTTTTTCTCTGTAATATCTTCGATTATTATTATATTCCCAATTATTTTTCCATTCTTAACAAGAGGCTGAACAGAAACCGTTCCATATTTTATAATATTATTTTCAAGTTTTATCTCATCAATAATCAATTTATCATTTTTCTGTAGATTTATTTTTATTAGATTAAGAAGTTTATCGTTCTTTATTGCCTTGTCAATCAACACGCCTTCGGTATTACCGGAAAAGCCAAAAATTAACGAAGCAATTTTATTATAATATTGTATCTGATTTGAGTTATTTATTACCAGAACACCTTCCGCCATCGAATTAAAAACGGTTCTTAAATTTGTGTGATCATCAATTAGTTCTGCTGTTAAAGATTTCAGACTATACAGTTCAAGCTTATCAATCTTATTTTTTATATTTTCATAAAAATTAGCTTTAAACATATCTCATCACCATCTCTTTTATTGAAAATAGAATAGATTCAAACTGATTTTTAGGAGAACAATTAAAAACTCCGACTCTCTTAATCCTATTTTTTAACTCAACTGTTATATAACCAATAATATCATCTGATAATTTAACAAGATTTTTATTTTGATATTTTTTATAGGTATACTCAATTTCTGAAGGCAGAGTCTGCATCAAAGCAAGTATTACATCTTTTTCTTTTAGAGTTTCGGTGAGAAGCATAAGATCTGTAAAAGTATAATTATTATTAAACAAAACATTTATTATTTTATCTGTCAAAATTTTTATTTTTTCAGTAGAACAAGCATTCTCCATAAGAAAAAAATCAGCCAAAGATGAATATTTCTCGTTCTCAATCATATAGTTTTTCCGTAAAATATAATTTACAGATTCCTCATTTAAGTCACTAAAATAATATGACCGGCACCTTGACCTCACTGTCGTGATAATCTTTGATAGTTTTTCGGCAATCAAGATAAAATAAAGATCCGGCGACGGCTCTTCGAGTCTTTTTAGGAGAATGTTAGACGAAGATTTCTCAAGATAATCTATCTTGTCTATAATTATCACCTTTTTATAATTATTTCTCGTTATGTAACTCCAGTCAATAACATTTCTAATCGAGTTTACCGGTATATTGAAATTTTTATAATATCCGTACAGCGTATTAATTTTTTTTAGAATGGTATCAAGATCGCTTGATGTGTACGCCTGCTTCTCTAAGATCTCATTTATCGCTTCATAGATACCTGAGAACTGGTTTTTATCGGTCTCAGTAAACACATTCTCAATAATAAAATCCTTAAGCGGTAAAAATATGAGCTTAATCAATCTGTTGATTTTATGTTTTATCTCCTCATTTTTATCCTTAACATAAATATTAGATAATTGTTTTAATTCTTCCGAATGATTGCGCCTTGAAAGGAGAACGATGGAGGGATGCTCGGTGTTTTTAAGTTGAATGCAGCTTGGACATGAACAATTAATACTCTTGTCCGATTGACAATTTATAACACGTGCAATTTCCAAAGCTGTTGTAAGTTTACCGGTATAATTATTACCATAAAGTATCATTGAATTAGTTATTGAATTTGTTGCGGCCTCTTTCCTGAGAATGGAAATTATTTTTTCCTGCCCTACTATATTACTAAACATATACCATCCAGTTTTAATTGATTTTAAAAGTCTATTATTATATAAAATAATTATATGAAAATCTATGATCTTTTATACTTATTAGATAAACAGCCAGCATCACTGAAAAAGACAGATACATTCAAAATATTATCATATAATTTGAAAATTTCAAAGGTCTTAAACAACATAAAATTGAACAGAAAAACTTATTCTGCACTAAACAACGCAAAAGTTGACTCATCTAAATTGGGGATGTTTCTAAAAAAGAATAATTTACCGGAAAGTAATTTTTTCCCCGATTTTATGTCGCTAAAATATAAGTATTTAAAAGAAAAAAAAGATTAAAAACAGAAAAAATAGATAAAATAAACAAGATTCTCATTCAAATAAAACCAATTTATAAAAAATATCTAAAGCTCGCTGTCAATCAAGAAAAAAAGTTCGCTAAAAATAAACACCCGATTTTTAACACTTTCATATTCCCCAAAAGCGTAAAAAAGGCAGAAAAGCTTTTATCATTTGATACTTTTGACTGGTTTATTTTACTTAATGAATATCTCACAAGATTAAAATCAAAATATGAGATAAAAGATAATGACAACTTGAATAATATGCTGAATCTTATGATTTTTCATCTTTATCCGGATGGACAAACGCCAGATAAGGATCATTGCCTTAAGATGTTTAGGAAACTGTCTAAACATTGTCATCCAGACACAGGAGGCAATCCGGAGAAATTTAAGATCCTTTTGAATGCGAGAACAACTCTTAAGTTTTAGAAGAGCCCTGATTACACTCAATTTTCTCCGATAAAACATCAATAAGTTTCATAGTATTTGTTATTTTTGATCCGAAATCTATGTTTTTGATGTCATTATCCCATCTGTTTATTATAAACAACTCATTATTATCGGTTCCCATAGCTGATTTATCACCTTTAACATTGTTAGCAATTATAAAATCTACAGATTTTTTTTCTAATTTGCTTTTCCCGTTTTCCAGCAAATTCTCAGTTTCAGCAGCAAATCCTATCTTTACCAGATCTCTATTTTCCTTTAGTTCAGAAAGTATGTCCGGATTTTTTTTAAGTTGAATGGAGAAATTAGCGTCTGATTTCTTAATTTTATTTTCAGACGGATCAGTTTTATAATCAGCAACAGCGGCAGCCATTATAAGAATATCAGCCGATTTTATATTATTATTTATTTCTGATAACATCGATTCCGCCGACTCACTCTTTATAAGTTCAACAAAAGGATATTTATCGTTAAATTTTGATAATATCAGATCAGATACATTACCATATATGATTTTCACTTTAGATCCATGACGCAGCATCCCCTCAGCCAGATAAAACGCTGTCTTTCCGCTCGATCTGTTGCAGATATAACGAACAGGATCGATATTCTCAATTGTACCTCCGGCGGTTATGAGAACACTCTTTCCTGTAAAATAAGACTCCTTCGTATTATAGTTTGAAGAGATAAATCCCTCGATAACTTCATTCTTAGGGTATCTTCCGCTCCCCGATATCCCACAGGCCAGCTCCCCCACCTCCGGATCTACAAACATAACCCCCATCCGCCTCAATTTATTGATATTTTCCTGCGTTATCTCATTTTCAAACATATTTGTATTCATTGCAGGAACGACTATTTTTGCGGCTTTTGTGGATAAAAAAAGTGTACTTACCATGCAGTCAGCTATGCCGGAAGCAAATTTTGCAATTATATTAGCTGTTGCCGGTGCTACAATCAGCAAATCAGTCATATCCGACAAACTTATGTGAGGGACAAAATCCGGATTATCGAACATCCCGACCGTAACTTTGTTCTTTGTTATTGTTCTGAAAGAGAGCGGATTTACAAATTCACAGGCATTTTTCGTCATAACAACATGAACATCAGCCCCATTCTTACGCAACGAAGAAGCAAGATAGAGCGCTTTATAAGCCGCTATACCGCCGGTAACACATACAGTAACCCTCTTTCCGTTTATCGAATCACTTAAAAAAGACATTTTTTTGCTCCATTTTATATCTGATATATTAAATCGTTATCAAAAAGTATTTTTATTTAATGCACGACTATAAACAACTTCTCTCTGCAATCTCATGATTATTTTTTTTACCGTCTCCGATATTTCTAAATTATCTACTTCCATATCAGTCAGCACTTTACAGGATGATATTTTTTCTACAAGATTATGATATGTCTCGTTGTGGAATGTAAATATTTTCCCTTTATCTAAAAGATCCATCCTATTATATCGATATAATTTTAATAACATTTTTAACTTTAAAATATCAGATATTTCAACATGAAAATTATTTATTTTATCAATTATTGACAAACAATGATTGATAAATCCTGAACCACCAATATTTGACGGTCTGTGATTTATCATCTTCATGATTTTTGAAACATCAGATATCTTCCGTAAAGAATCTTCATTATAAAAATTATTTATAAATTTATTAATTATGTAATTTACTGCCTGTTTTCCGGGGTGAATGCCGTCTCTGGCGTAATATCTGTAATCACGCAGCTCATCAAGCATTATTTCATAAGCAGGAAAGTAGTAAACATTATCAGACTCATTAACAACATTCTCAACAGCAGCTCTTAAAAGTGCTTTAGAATAGGAATTTAGCTCCAATCCCTGAGAAATGTGTCTGACAGGTGAAACCGTAAAAAAAATAATAGGATTCTCAACTGCACTCTTTATAAGAGAAATTGTTTTTTGGGCTAAATCAATTATTTCCGGAAGACCCATAAACATTCTATCAAAAGATCCATTAGGCAGCTTGTGACAATTGGCAGTAGGGATTCCATTAATTTTATAAACCAACGAAGTTCCATAAGTTATAATAAAAACCTTTGATTTTTTAATTGTATCGGTCACTGAAATCAGCTTATTATTAATAAGTTTTGAGAGAGAGTCCGCATTCTCTGACTTGTAGAATGAGGAGTGATTAAGAGAATAATACAATCCGTTAAAAGAATAGAGATCTTTGGGGGTATACTGCGTTCCATTTATGCAGTCTGAAAAAAGTTTTTGAATGGAAAATGGGTTGTACATTGTCCCAAAAGGATTTGAAAAAGATGTAATTCCTGATTTTATAAATCTGCCTGATATTTCCTCGGAAAAACATGATCCTGTAGAAAATACAGTATCATAAACAGATAATATGGGGCGTTTTTTTATTTCTAACTTTGTTCTTTTCATTTTATAGCTTCAAAGAAAATCTTGGAGATGGCGGGAATTGAACCCGCGTCTTGAAACACAATCCGGAGCCTTCTACATGCTTAGTTTTGTTTATATCTTAACGTTATGACTGGTACAAAGACTAAACCCATCATTACGGGCATCCGTTAATTTTCATCGTACAACCACGGCAATCGCACAACTATCTTTGTTTGTCTTTCGGTAGTCCTTCGTAGTACAAAGCTAAACTCTTCCGGTACCGTAGCTATTATTATGCTGCTAAAGCGTAATTATCGTTTGCAATTATTTGCATTGCGGCTTTTTAAGTGCTACCACCCACTGCATGCAGGACATCCGCATCGATATCCCAATCGAACCCGGTGCATCCCCTTAATTTGATATAAAATAACTGATTTAAAGATTTTAGTCAAGTGAATAAAATTCACGCGCGTGAACTTCAT
>JBFZEO010000360.1:0-2629 GCA_041306845.1 Spirochaetota bacterium | reverse complement strand
TTGACAGCTTATTATTTTGACTTGACTTTACCTGCCATTCTAAAAAAAGACTCTGTTATGCTTCTCGATATCAAACTCGATTTTTTTGTTATGCCTGATAAGAAAACGTATTTCCTGCTGGATGAGGATGAACTTGAGGATGCGATAAGTAAAAATCTATTCTCACAAAAAGAGATTGACTGTTGCAGAAGAACTGCTGATTTTATAAGAAAATGTATCGAGACTGATAATTTTGATGCTATTTTTAAGGACTTTGAGAGGTCATCACCCGAAGAGTGGGAACGATACTCGATGTTTATGTAAGATTGCCATTCTTTAAAAAATCCTTACTCTCCCTTGAATTTACCCGGATAGGTTTGAATGATTTTCTCATAGAATTTTTCCATCTTACCGACGTGTATGTCTGCTGTAAAGTTTTGTGATAATGTAAAGCTGTTTTCTGCAAATCGTGCTCTTTTTTCATCATCTGTAAGAAGTTCCTCGACAAATTTTACAAGTTCTTCATCGGAATCGGCAAGGTAACCGTTATAATCCGGTTTTACAAGATCAAGGTAGCTGTCGTCTTTTCGTACTATGAGCGGTAGATTGCACATAGCGGCTTCTATCAGTGTCATGGGCTGCACTTCGCTGAGTGAGGCTGTAACAAATACGGATGCGATAGAGTATAATCTGAAAACAAGTTCCCAGTTTACAAATCCTGTAAATATTACCTGCTCTTTGATGTTGTAATCTTCCGCTTTGGCGGAAAGGGTTTCCAGTATCGGTCCGTCTCCAACGAGGAGCATCTTGTAGGATTTATTTTTCTTGAGAATGTTTACCATTTGTTCAAAAAGGATATCAACCCTTTTTTCCTTGCCGATTCTTCCTACAAAGATCATAGTTTTGTCATCCGGCTGGATGTTGAACTCACGCCGTAACTGAGAAATTTCAGATTCTGTTATCACTGATGATTTGAATTTTACCATGTCAATTCCGTTGTTTATGACAACAGATGGTATCTCTGGAGTAAGGTCGGCGTAGTATTTCTTTGCTTTTATGGATGGTGCAACTATGGCGTAGATCCCCTTTAGGTAATTACTTATTATTTTACGTGCCATATTTTTGGTAATGAGTTTGCCATTTAGAATGTAGTGTCTGTATTCTTCCCACATGGTGTGTGTTGTGTGTACGCAAGGAATTCCTAATTTGCCAGCTGCTTTTTTACCTGTGTAGCCAAGGGGGAATTCAGTGTGTGTGTGTATGATACTAACCATTTTTTTCTTGAGAAATCTGTTTATCGCGCCCTGGTTTATCATGTATCCTACTCGCTGTTCTGTACCTTTTCCCAAGGCGGCCTTGAATGAGGGGAGTCTGTAAACGTGTTTACTTTTTTCTTCATAGTTTGGAACATCAACAGTTATTACGTAGACTTTGTGTCCTTTAGCCTCAAGTCCCTCTTGAAGTTGTGTTATAGATGTAACAACACCGTTTTTTGTTGGAACAAAACAGTCTGTAAAAATGGCAATATTCATATAAGTTTATCCTTAATTGTATTTTTATAGGTAAGCTGGTTTAAATGTACCATTTTAAAAGTATTTTTATTTAGAGTTTGAGATATATTTTTTGAAAGCCAATGTGAAGGATTTTTTGAATATTTTTGATTTAGATGTTGATATAATTGTTTCTATTTCGGTGTCTTTTACCGGATCGTAATTTATTTTTATTATCTCTGTCAGATAGTTTACATATTTAGCATTGGAGGTGAAATATGTGAATCTGAGTGCGAA
The DNA here is from genome assembly GCA_041306845.1 of Spirochaetota bacterium. Taxonomy (GTDB): domain Bacteria; phylum Spirochaetota; class GWE2-31-10; order GWE2-31-10; family GWE2-31-10; genus JBFZEO01. The sequence continues at coordinate 863 of JBFZEO010000360.1, read as the reverse complement.
GTGTACCGCTGAAAGGATCAGTACTGATATAAAAATGGTTAAGCGGACTCTAATATTATAAAAGAAAATCGGTTGAAATCTATTTAGATATAAAACAGCAAGGGCAAATATTCCCATAAAAACCATAACAATAACCGAATATTTTTTTTCAAAACCAGATTTAAATGCAAAAAAGTCATCCTCTATCTGAGTTATATTTTCTTTTAAAGACACATTTCCTCCATGAATACCAGACAGAAATTGATATTAGTAATAATTTTAGATCGCGTCAATATACTAAAACAAAATTAAAATGTCAAATAGGCTATTTTAATGAACTGTAATTTATTCCAACCCATATGGGTTGGATGGATAATAAAAAAAATATTTTTTATGTAATCGAAAATCAAAGAACTTGCATTTAATATAGATAGGAGGATTTTTATGGATAGTGGTAATCTGGTTGAATTTCATGTTTTATTTGATGATCGGTTATATGTAGGTATTATGAAGCAAGTAAAAATCAGAAAGCTAAGTCTTTCAGCATTTATAAATGAAGTTTTACGTGAATCAGCTTTTTTTCTTGATAAGGTTGATTTTATGAATGGGATTGTTTTTACGGATGATATTTATAATGAAGATGGTCTAAAAATTAAAATTGACAGGAAGATATTTATTGATAGAGATTTAAAATATAAACTCTGTCATTTTCAAGATCATTTTAAGATTTGGAGCAAGGCGTCATTGTTAAGATATATTTTGAGGCGATATCTTATGATGCTAGAGAGGAATGGGGAAAGTGGAGTTAAGAGAATAAGAGATAGATTTTATAGGATGTGGAAAGGTGCTACAAAGAATATTAAGGTATGGACAAAGCGGATGCC
>JBFZEO010000359.1:0-3095 GCA_041306845.1 Spirochaetota bacterium | reverse complement strand
GCGATAGACGGTAAAAGGGTAAAATTCTTCCCCGCCGGTATCGATAAGATAGAGTTCCTGATATCTCCAAATAAAGGAGAACCTCTCAAAAGTTTGTCAAAGATTGCTTCCGGCGGCGAGTTGTCGAGGATAATCCTGTCGCTTAAATCCGTTCTCGTTAAAAACGACAATATAAGAACGATGATCTTTGATGAGATAGACTCCGGGATCGGCGGCAAGGTCGGGATGTCGGTGAGCGCAAATCTGAAGAGACTCGCCGGTGAGAAACAGCTTATCTGCATCACACATCTGCCGCAGATTGCAGCCGCCGGTGATCTTAACCTGCTTATATGCAAGGAAACATCGGGAGAGAGGACTTTCACTAAGATAACTTCGCTCGATGAGAATGGTAAAACAGGTGAAATAGCAAGAATGCTCTCCGGTAACGTGAGTAATTTGAGCATTGAACATGCAAAAGAACTTATAAATATGTTTAGATAAAGATAAACATTCCTCCAACCGACAAACTTCTAAGACTTTTACGGTTAGTATAAACATGATTTTTAAACAGAACCTAAATTTATAGGTAAAATCTTCCGAAAATGTTTAAGGTACTTCTAAAAACTCACAAAGCAGATTATTAGAAGTATCCATTAGAAATGTTATCTAACAAGGTTATGAGAATATGGCAAAAATTACCGACGATCAAAGGAATAAATTTCAAGAATATATCAGATTCTACAAAAAAAGAGTCGAGGACATAACTCTCGAAATTAAAAAAAAGAAATCGGAACAGCTTTCGCCGACAGCAAATAAATCAATAATCCAGATCCAGATCGCCCAATTAACAATGAATCAGATAACTATCCTCTGCGGTATGAACGAAATAAGTGTGGATTTAATGGAAGTTAGAAACACAGCTTATCTTGACAAGGCAAGGCAGCTCCTTTATGAAGTGCTCATAAGCCTTGGCGATGTTGTTACCAATTATCTTGACGTTCCATTTTCGGAGTACTCTGAGAAATTGAGTAAGCTGGACGGAATGAGTGATAAAGATAAACTAAACCTCATCAGACAGATCGGTTTCTGTATAGATCTTGTTAAGAGGAGTTTCGGAGACAATACTAAGTGGAAATGGTCTTTTGTTGAGATAGACGGAAGGTTTGCCATTCTATGTAAAAACCTGTTTGACCTCCGAAGATATCAGAAACTCGACTCACCGACAGAGACAGGATTTAGAGAGAGACGGTCACATATATCGATCATACAGAAAACCATACTGGTTGCATCTCAGGAATACAGAGAAAAATATGAACTGAGTACAAAAGATATTGAGGATCTCAAAAAAGGGATAGACTTCCAGAAGGCACTTTTAAGGATCAACAATATCCTCGGCGACACAGAAAAAATAGAGAACAACAAAAAGCAGATAGAAGTATGGAACTCTCTCCTCGAAAAGCACCTCGCTGAGATGGATGAGAGAAAAAGAAAGGGCAAGTAGCTATCAAAACTACATTGCCCTCTCAATCCTAATATGGAAACCAAAAATCCACTATGACGGGAACAATTCCCTGTATAACAATTCAACACATTTTCTTGAAACAGAGTGATCCTCTGCGTCCTTGATACCGATGATGATGTTTCTCTCACTCGGCCCCTGATCTATAAGCTCGATATTGATGCCTGCGTCCTTACAAACTTTCGCAACTCTATGGAGAATTCCGACGTGGTTCTTCATCCCCTCACCGACTATACATATGATAGATCTGCCCCTGTTAATCTGCACCTTATCGAGATTCAAAGAGTTCTGCAAATATTCACCAAAAGCATCTATATCGATCTCTTTACGGATACTTTCGCTTATCCCGAAATGCACAGATTTCTCTTTAAACTCACTATGACGGATCATAAGCCCGATGGTATCAATACCGGTTGTGATCTGCTCAACATTAATCCTATTCTCCCTAAAAAGTGAAAGGATCTTATCTGCAAAACCGAGTTCCTCGTTCATCAGAGTCTTTTCAAGGTTTATGGTACATATATTTTTAAGATGATCTATCCCGATTACAGGCAGTTCATAGTTAATTGATCTCTCGTTAACAATCACAGTCCCTTTTGTGTCAGGTTTGTGGAGGTGTTTTATGTTAATGGGAATCTTGGCATGCATCACAGGGAGCATCGCCTCCTGATGAAGCACATTAAAACTGATATATGAAAGTTCCCTTATCTCTTTATAGGTAACCTCAGACATTAACATAGGATCCTTAACTATTCTCGGATCGGCACAGAATATCCCGTCAACATCCTTCCAGTTTTCGTACATCGAGGCGTTAACAGCCTTGGCAACATCGGCCGCCGTTTTGTCCGTTCCTCCGCGGGAATAGATCATCGGTTTGCCATCTTCACTTACACCGAAAAATCCGGGATAAACGATAACACCGCTCATCTCCTTTAACTTTGCCAGATTATCGTATGAAGCTGGCATTATCCGTCCATTAAGCGGATGCCCTGTCAAATGGTGTCCTACATCTCTCGGATCAACATATTTCGCATTTACACCCCTTATCTCTTTGAGGTAATAAGCATCGAGTCTCGAAAACAGCTCTTCGCCGGAACCGACAAGGAGCGCTCTAAAGTGGTCATCGCTCAATATATCTTTCTTTGCTATATATCCGGAAAGGATCTCCATAACACCGTCGATCACCTCTACCGGTACGCCGAGCGGCTTAAAAACATGATAATGATTGAGTTTGATATAATCAAAAATATCCTCAGGGAAACTTCCCTTTTTTATCGTTTTCTCAGCTCCATCTATCAAAAGATCGGTAACTTTAGGCAACCCTTCAACCTTACCGACAGCAGAATTCACCTTGATCTTTCTGTCCGGATTACTGATAAAAAGATCAGCTGCCATTTTAACATTCTCGCTCGACGCATTAGCCCAGCCGCCGAACTTTGATACAATATACCCCATCTTATACATTCCTGTTTTTTCTATTTTTATAATTCCTTTTTGCCTTTATCCAGTAGACGTAGATCCCCCTCCCCCACCTCTTTTTGCGGAGGAATAGGAGTATTTTCAGCTCAACTTCCTCTTTCTTCTCAAAATCTAGGAG
>JBFZEO010000356.1:0-2578 GCA_041306845.1 Spirochaetota bacterium | reverse complement strand
GATATTTACACGCGCGGTTACTATAATTGCGTGAGTTCATCGATTATTTATATGATTTTTCTTAGTAAATACGGATTTGTAAGTTATGGTATAGAGACTCCGAGTCACGTATTTGTGAAAGTCAAGTTTGAGAATGATGAGATTGATGTTGAAACTACCAATAAATACGGATTTAATCCCGGGGCACGAAAAGAGTTTCATGATGATTTCGGTAAGATTACCGGATACTCTTATGTGCCGGCTAAGGATTATAAAAACAGATCTCAGATTACTGTTAAGAGTGTACTACTCCTGGTTCCGTTTAATCTTACTCTTTATCACTACAATAAGTCCGATTATGCAAAAACCATGACCGATGCTTACATCGTTAAGACAGTCAGGGGTGATAAACGCGGTGATGAGTTTTTTAGTATCTATGTCAATAACATAATTGCCGATCTCAATAAAAACAGGTTATATCTTGAGTCGCTTGATTTTCTTGAGTCGTATTTTGACAGGTTCGGTTATGATAACGGGTTTACGGGGCTCCGTTACGATCTGTTAAGTAACTACCTAACAGTTATCAACGATAATACAGATACAGATTTTCTTAAGAGAATGGTGATCGAGCGGCATAATAAGTATTCCGGGCAGGATAACGCAAAACTTAGAGAGCAGATTGTATATATGATTTATAAAATTGTAACTATCAAGATGCAGAAAAATGACTTCCTGGGTGCTTTTAACGAACTCGAATTTCTCAAGAAGTACAACATTCAAAAAGAGACCGGCGACATGCTGAATAATATCTTTGCTGCGCTTCTCGATAGATATAAAAACGGGAAGGATAGCGGAGTTTTACAGCAGGTTGTTCTATTGTCCAAAGAGAAGTATCCCGAGTTTGCCGATCAGATAAATATTGTCGATAGGAATATCATTCACTATAATGTGCTTAGAGAGATCGGAGCTCTTAATTATCAGAGAGCCCTTGAACTGTCGAGAGAGTATAATATGAGATATCGTGATATAAAACTTCTTGTTGAAACGTATAATAAATATTCTCTTGAGAGCTACAACCGCGGGGATTTTGAGAATGCTGTTGCTGTTTTGAAGAATGGTTTGAATGAGTGTGGAAACGAGAGGATTTTATCCAATAATCTTAAGGTTTTTTACTATAAATATATAGATAGTCTTATTAAAATTAAGAATCAAGATAAGGCATCTAAAATAGTGGACGAGGCTCTATCGAGATATCCCGGAGATAAATATTTATTAAACTATAAATCGTTAATAGAATCTATGTAGTCGGAGTGTGCCGTGTTAATCAAGAACATAAAGATAGAGATCCCGTACCGTAATATTTACGCAAGGCTCGGATATATGCGGGCAACTTCTGAGATAAATGATGTTCAGAAGGCGGCTCTTGATGGTTCTATAAAAGACGCTTTTTTTAAGATAGATTGTTCCGGTGTTTTTGTAAAACACAGGATAGTCGTCAATGGGAATGTGATCTCGGTCGGCGGATGCAGATGGGTTACCGATAAACTTTCCGATTTTCTGCGGGATTATACCCACATTTACCTTGTAGCCGTGACAGCCGGGGATGGAATCGGAGAGCTCATAGAGCGAGCTAAACTTGAAGATAGGATGACAGATTATGTGATCTATGACGCTGTTGGTTCGGAGTGCGTGGAGGAGGGGGTGGAATGGATGGAAAACTATATCAGAAACCATTCCCGTATGACGGATATCGAGTTCACAAAACACCGCTTCAGTCCCGGATACGGTGACTTTGATCTGAAATATCAGACTGATATCATCAGATTGACAAAAGCGGAGAGTATCGGTATAAATCTTACAGAAACGATGATAATGTACCCGGAGAAATCGGTAACCGCTGTTATCGGTGTAAAGTCTATAAGATAAGTTGTAAATCTAACCATTCAACAAAAATAAACCCATCTTTATTTGAAAAAATATCATAAATATTGTATAAACAAGAAATCTATTCATAGAGATATATACGAGAGGATAAATAATGACTAAAAATGATCTTTTATCGATGTTAAAAAAGAGAATACTTATTTTAGATGGTGCAACCGGAACTGAGCTCCAGAAAATGGGGATGCCTACCGGTGTTTGTCCGGAGAAGTGGGTTCTTGAGAATCCGGATATTCTTAAAAAAGTTCAGAAAGATTATATAGATAATGGAAGTAATATCGTTTATTCATACACTTTTGGAAGCAACAGGCTTAAACTTGAGGAGTTTGGTCTGCAGGATAATCTTAAACAGGTTAATAAGGATCTTGTTAAGATCTCTAAGGAAGCAGCGGCCGGTAAAGCTTTAGTTGCCGGTGATATGGCTCCGACCGGAAGGTTTGTTGAACCGTTCGGGGATCTCCCTTTTGAGGAATGTGTTGCGATTTACAAGGAACAGGCTGAGGCGCTTTATGAGGCTGGGGTTGATCTGTTTGTTGTGGAGACAATGATAGATATTCAGGAGATGAGAGCGGCTGTTATCGCTATAAAGGAGACGTGCGACCTCCCGATTATGGCCTCAATGACATTCTCAGAGGATGGCTACACTCTTACCGGTACA
>JBFZEO010000351.1:0-6314 GCA_041306845.1 Spirochaetota bacterium | reverse complement strand
CTCGATATTACCAACATCAAAGTTGAAGAGTATATCAAAGATGTTATAAAAACTATGGTTCATAAGTGGGGATTTAAATATCTGAAAATCGACTTTCTTTTCGGTGCATGCATGAGGGGCGGGAACCACCACAACATGAGGCTGACAAGAGCTGAGATCATAAAAAAAGGACTCAAGATAATCAGAGAGGCTGCGGGTAAAGATGTTATATTAGCCGGATGCGGTATGCCTATCTCTCCGGGAATCGGTATACTCGATACAATGCGTGTTAGCCCCGATACAGCACCATTCTGGCAGAAATTCTTAGTGTCGTCCATTCTGCAGACCGGAGCGATGCTCGGAGTGAAGAATGCGATAAGAAACACGATGGTGAGAAGTTTTATGCACAAAAACCTCTGGTTAAACGATCCGGACTGTATCATGATGCGTGATATCAACACCAAACTGACTCCGAGTGAGAGGGATACTGTAATCAATTTTACCATCCTCACCGGCGGAGTTTTCATGCTGAGTGATGATATGGAGCTGTTGAATGATAAAACTATTTCAAAGATAAGAGAGATTATCAAACTGAACGATCAGTGCTCTAAATTTGAGTCGATCCCGATAGACATAATGGAGAATGAGATCCCGTCGCTATATTTCAATACGTCCGGTATGATCGGGATATTTAATTATAAGAATAAAACAGTAAATTTTGAGCTTGATCTTTTTAAATATAATTTTGTTATCAGGAACATAAAACGGCTGCGGAACGTCTGGACGGATGAAGTTATAAACATAACCGCGGAGAACAGTATCGTGATACCCGGTATAAAGCCGCATGGATCGAAATTGTTTTATATCGAGTAGGATTTCATAAAAATATTATCTCGCCATTCCCAAAATAAAAGAAAAAATAAAAATCAGCAATTTTTTACAATAAACGTGAGTTCTTTTCCTCTATAAATAATCTGTATACAGAGGGAGCTTCTAAAAAACTGATGTTTTAGATTGTAAATTTACCCCCTATGGTAAAAATTTACAATTTGTCCATTTACAATCTCTTCAAAAAAGTTTTTTAGAAGTCCCTCAAATTTAATGGAGGATAAAATGAAAACATCTGATGTCGCAAACAATTTTGAGAATGGGAGTTTATTTACCATTCTCAACAAAAAGGAACTCTCAGAAGGAGAATGGAATCCGCACCAAAAATTTGCCGGAGTCTCACTAAAGAACCTTGCCGTATCATCCGACAGCGGCGGGAGAGTCAGCTGTCATCTCGTGAGGGTCGAACCGGGTTACAAACTAAGTCTCCATTCACACGAAAACAACATGGAGATCCATGAAGTCATAAGCGGTTCAGGAACACTAAAACTCGGCGGAAATAATTATGAGTACAAATCAGGAAGTGTAGCCGTGATACCAGAGGGACTTGAACATGAAATTATCGCGGGCTCGGAGGGAATGTACATTCTTGCGAAATTTATACCGGCAATAGTTTGAGTTAAAAAAAGATTTGACGAACGGAGAGTGGTGGAATGGATTTTCCCTTCAACCTCTCATCCGTTTTCATAATTGCTGCTTATTATGTTATTGGAAATGTATCTCTTCGGATTGATGCCTACGTGTTTCCTGAAATATTTTGTGAAATGGCTCTGATCGTAGAAACCGCAATCGGCGGCGACATCGGCGATACTCTCGCCAATTGCAAGTTTTCTGCAGGCCTCTTTGATCCGCAATTGGATTATAAATTCGAACGGAGATATACCGGTCTGTCCCTTAAAAATCCTTATAAAATGAAAAAGACTCATGGTGCTGACATCCGATAAAATCCGCAGATCTATATCCTCCAGAAAATGACTTTTGATATATTCGAGTGATTTTTCAATATTTTTATTTTGTACAGGAATGTTGTCCGACTCTGTTAACGGCAGGCCGGCGAGCAGAGTCAGGAGCGATTCCTGTTTCGCGGTTGCGATTGATTTCTTATCGGTGAGTGTTTTTAGGCAACTTGTTATTTGTGAGGCAGTTTTTTCATTCTCAATAAAAGGGGTTTTAAAAATGGGATTATCAACACCGGTAACTTTAGTTAAAATCAACTTATCAATAGATATTGCGTTGTAATCGATGCCGCAGCCCGATATCTCGTGTATCTCGTCTGGATTTATGAGGTAAATTCCCCGTTCTGATAAAATTCTTTTAACTTTTGATATGGAGACGGCAGCTTCTCCGGCTGTAATGAGTCCTATGGTGGCAGAATGGTGAAAGTGTTCCGAAAAACTGTGAGAAACCCCATTCCCAATCACGACTGTTATATTGAAGCATTCCGGGATATGTATAAATTTTATATCATTGCTATTTTTTAAATTATTACGGTCATTCATTTTATTCCGATCAGGCGGCTTAATCTCGCCAGTACTGCGCCGGTGAGATCGAGTACAAATTTGACGGGAGTTCTGCCCGGTACACCGAGAGTCCTGCCGAGTATTTTACGGGAATGGTAATCATCGCGTCTGTAAAAAAAGCTTTTTGTGTTTGATATGAGTTTAAATAACCTTTTTAAGCCGAACCTTTTCTCTGACGGTAAGTGCCAGATCGTTAGATCGTAGTCGGAACGGGTAACATTCTCATAGACAAAGAGAGTCGTCCAGATCCTTCTGATATAAACAGATGCTGTGTCTTTTGCGAATCCGAGTTTGTAGTAAATATAACTCAATGTGTGCGCCTCTTCATTGAAAACTTTCTTCCCGGCGGATAATCTGTCGGCGAGGATGTTTTTTAGAATGGCAAACTCGTCATAAACCTTTCTGCAGGCTTGAACATTTGCGGCAAACCACTCTCCGCCGTAATAAACAGGAGTATCATTCACCGGAGCGCCGAGAAGATCGCTGTAAATTTCTCTCATATCGGTACGTGAGAGACCGTTGACAGTATAATTATCTGATTTATAAACCTCATATGCGAGGAGTCCGTATCTGTCAATGTCATCGAAAATTTTACTGCCGGGCTGAGTCCAGACACAGTCTGAGTCGAGCACGATGAGTCTGTCTTTGTCGACGTATTTCTCGGAACTGCTTATATATTTCAGGATATCGAAGATATAGAACTGGTTGCCCCACTTGTTGTAGTTGTCACGTGCAATCCTGCATGTGTAGGGGAGTGTGACGATAGCAACGCCAAATCCATTCAGCAGAGAACCGACATCAACACCGTCGATCACCGGCAGTTCACCGGCAGTTACGTTTGTGAAGAGGATGAACTCTGCCCCTTTGTTGAATCTGTACGCTGTCGCAAAATAATCGGCGACACACCGCCAATAGATGTTCTGAAACTTCTGAGACGACGAGAGTCCCGATACCTGCGGGTATTCGTTCTCTTCCCCTTTTTTTTCACAATATATCCATGTGGCAATTATATTTTTCATCAGAATTTTACTCCGCAGTTTTGATAAAAGCTGATCTTTTGAGCCTCTTTTATTTAATTTTAAACTTGCTGTTTTATATCATTTTATCGATTTTTAGACAGCTATTTTTTGCATTTACCGGAAATAATCAGTAACTCCATAGTTTTACGTTATCAAAAAATGAATAAACAGTTGCGGATGGAGCCCATTCTGCTGTACTCCCGCCGAAAAAACTATAAAAAAGGATCCTGTTTATATTTGGTTTGTAAGTATCGGTTGTCAGCATAAATTTCACGCTGTTTAATTTTAATTTCAAGTTACCATTGATATAAACAGCTATTTTACCGTCGTTGTTTGAACCGGTATTCATAGTGATATTTTGTTTTACTGTAATTTTTTCCCTTTTGGGTGCCGTAAAATTTAGATCAAAATACTCACCGGTGTCATCTGGCATATCAAAGTGATACAGATAGAGCTTCAGAGCCCCATTCTCACGCCACATAATTTTGCCGCTCCAGCCGTCTCCGTTGCATTTGGTTCCTCCGCTTGTACCGGTTCCGCCGGCCAGTCCGGGGAGCTTCCCCCCTTTAGAAAAGTCAAATGCCGGATCAAAAGTGACATCGTACTGCAGAGTATAAGTGACTGATTCTGCGAGATCGATGCGGATCTCGCCGCCGGACTCATGTACCAGCTGACCCTGCGGATACTCAAAGCGGAGCGAGTTATTATAGATTACAAGGCGGTTATCTGCATTAAAATAACTAACATTTTTACCAAAAATTGCCGCTGCTGACTCTCTATTCAGCACTGTGCCGTCGCTGTAATCGAATTTTACATCAAATATTGGCGGTTCAGGTTCCCATTTTGCATAGAGAATGGTATCTCTGCTGCCGATAATAAAACTCGATCCGGGATAAACATCTGTTCCTTTACCATCGGCCGAAGTATTCCAGCATTTGAAAAGGTGATCCGTCCTGCTGAGATTAGCGGAATCGGCTGCGCTAACTTTTTTACCTTTCCTGTATTGATTTTTATCGGTCGGAACCTGTCCATCCGTATTATTGTTTCCGTTGTATTTTACGGAGTATCTGGACTGATCTTCCATTGATGAAATATTCTCGCAGCTTAAGAGAATAATAATAGCTATTATATATATGATTATTTTTCTGCTGAAACTTATTTTATATCTGCCGGCAATAATTTTCATCAGGATTTTACTCCGCAGTTTTATTTGTTTTTTAGATACTGATTATATTTTAATTCGTTTTTCTTGATTGTTGACGGCCCGTGTCCCGGGTAAATGACATAATCGTCGTCAACGAGATCGAGATATCTCGTGATGGAGAACATCAGTTTCTCATAGCTGCCGCCGGGAAAGTCTGTTCTGCCGACACTCATGTAAAAAAGTGTATCACCGCTTATTATCGATTTGAGATCGTCTATTATGTAAACCATAGAGTCTGCTGAGTGACCAGGGGCACTGTAACATTTTATCAGCTTACCGTTCCATTCCACACAGTTGCCGTCCTCAACGATCACGGCTCCGCTCATGTCAACTTCAGGCGGCTTGGAGAATGGATCAACGTAGAGAGCGAGGTTTTTTGCCCTGTCATTGATACTTGATAGTCCGATATGCGATATCACAATTTTAAAATCGGGATTTTGCTTTCTGTAGTCAGCAAGCCCCTCGAAGTGATCGAAGTGGATGTGGGTTATGAATATGTAATCAACAATTAATCCGTGTGACTTGATGTAGTCCGCCGCTTCCGGTACAAAGTCAAACATGACGGCATTCTTTTCGTCAGACATTATATAACAGTTGGTGCCGAGCGATCCGCCCTCAATAGTATCTATTTTCATCAGAAACCTCTCTTTGAATCAAGTAAAATTGTAGTTGGTCCGTCATTTACGATACTGACTCTCATATACTCTCTAAAAACTCCGGTTTTTATCATATCAGATTTGTAGTTTTCACGCATTTTATCGAGAACTTTTTCATATAACTTAACGGCATCAGTGTGTGCGGCGCTCTGTGTGAATGAGGGTCTTCTCCCCTTGCGGGCATCACCGTACAATGTAAACTGCGATATAACAAGCAGTTCGCCGTTTATATCTTTAATTGATAAATTTATCTTATCATCGGAGTCTTTAAATATCCTGAGATTGAGAAGTTTATCACATATATAATCGATGTCAGTCTCATTGTCATCGCCGCTCACACCGAGCAGTACATTAAGACCGCGTCCTATGGACGAGACAACAACTCCATTCACCTCGACAGAAGACTCTGCCACACATTGTACAACCGCTCTCATAACTTAAGTAGATACTCACCCTTTATCATAATCTTGCCGTTGACCGCCGACAGCCTTCCGAATATCATAACTTCGTCGTTGTTATAGAAGATCGACGGTTTGATAAACTCAACCGGAACAACTCCTGTGATAACTCCGGTCTCTTCGTCGCCGAGAACGAGATTGCAGAAGAGCCCCGATTTTGAAGCGCTTTTATTGACGGCTTTGCCTTGCCACTTTACGTAGATCTTGTTGTAAAGAGCCGGTTCCTTTATAACATCAGTGTAGTTGACATTGTTTTTGAAATAAAAGTAATCAACCTTGTCCTCATCTATAAAACTCTGGAGAATCTCAACTTTGATTTTGACATCCTGAGATGCGTTTGAGAGGTTTAATTTATTGATTAAAATCTGAGCCGAGTTATATTCTCCGGCGATTATATGGGTTTTTATCTGACTAAATATAGACTTGACTTCACTCTCATCATAAGAGTATGTTTTTTTGTAATCTTTAGGTTCTCTGATTATCATGGGGTTGAAGTCATCGAGGTTGACACTGATTACCTTGCCGTCGGCTCTGTTCCTCATCATTTTTTTGTAGGCTCTCTTAGCCGGTTCTGCTCCGAACAGGACGGC
>JBFZEO010000348.1:0-4644 GCA_041306845.1 Spirochaetota bacterium | reverse complement strand
CCGATTCCCGATAGAACGGTTGCAGAAATAAACCCGACATCGGCAGCTATAAAGCGGTCGTAGTATTTGGCAAACTTTAGTTTCCATGCAAGGTCTTTTAATCCCATTGCTCCGGCTAACTGATATAATTCAGCAGGATTTCCATTGCTGAACGTTATTTCGTAGTCGGATGAGTTGTAGAGTGCTGCCTGATTTTCTGTTCCGCTGGAGGACTCTCCAATTTTTATTTCCGCTTCGAGCAGCTCAGCCTCCGCACAAAATACAGCCGCTGCAGAGCAGAACAGCATAATTAGAAATATCGATAATCTCACAAAAACCTCCGTTTAATTTCAGCTCAGGTTCTTTCAAAAATTAACTTTTGAAAAAGCCCGATAACAATTTCAGTTATCATATCAGATTTATTAAATAATTTATAGATTTTTACTCTCAATTTATGATAATCATGCAATTGGGAGAATAAAAATATGATCTGTCATATACCGGCTCGGATATCTTTATAAGATTGCTCCGGAACTTTCCGGGATGGGCGGCCTCCAGTTTTAATTTTATCTTTATATCCTCGCCGGATAGTGTTTTTAATAGAAACTTGTTTTTCCCGATTTTTGTTTTGCCACTTAATCCGGAGTCCCCGATCAGATCTGCATTCTCAAAAATGCCCTCCTCTGATATCTCAAGGAGCAGTTCCTTTTTTAAGTTGGATGGTGCGATTGTCAGATAAATGTAGTATTCTTTCCCCCGTTCAAGGCTCAGATCTTTTGTTCCGGGATTAAAAGTCTGAAACATATCTTTCATTTCAACAGAAACGTCCGGATTATTTGAAGTTTTGTCTGTTCCATAGTACGTGTTCATGTTGTAATATAGTTTTCCGTTACCATTTTTAGACAAAATATATTTGATATCGCGCCCGTTCTCATAGAGATAGGCGTTTTTATTGATAACCATTTCGAGCAGCTCTATCCTTGATGAATTTATTTTGTCGCATATTATCTCAGATTCTCCCATTTTTACAGTTGCTGATATTTTTTCTGACGACTTATGAGCCTCTTTGGATTTTATGAGGTTTACCAGATCGATTATATTGAGAATGATATTTTTGTGGTTTTTATTGTAATCTATTTTACCGGAGAGGAGCTCTTTGAGATCGCTCTTTTCGGCGGAATCAAAACTAACACCGCAATATGTTATGTTTTCTTCAATTACAGGAGAGTCGCTATCTGATCGTGCAGCGGAAAGCAGTCTGCGGAATGGACTGCTATCTGATACATCAAAGTTCTCAATTTTAAGATCAGATTTACCATTTACAAAAAGATTGCTTATCACATAGTTAAAAAGAACTGTACTGTCTATCTCGATATTCCCATTCTTAAAACGCTGCACGCCGTCTACCTTTACAAAGTCACACATGTAGTGCGGAATGATATCTGTCCCGGGATTTTTAATGAGCCTCTCGTATAGCATCGCAAGGAGCGCCCTTTCAAAATAAGAAAACTCATTCCTCTGATCGAAAATTGTGTTTAGTTTATATACAATCGGACTCGCAGATAGGAAAAGATTAATTTTAAAATCGGTAGCTGTTTCAGCAGGAATTCTCAGTAAACCCGGTGAATCTTTATTCTCTATAATTTCACCTTTAAGTGATATGTTCCTGTCAAGAATTTCCAGATTTTTGTCAAGATTAACATTCGCAAGAAAACTGTCAAAGATCGGAGTCGCTGCCGGAGAATCGGTGCCGCAGCCGGCTTTGTATATTATTGCGCCTTGTTGAGCCGGATTAATCAATATTGTCTGGTAGTATGGAACATTGCTTTTAATATCGGGTCTCGCCGGCGGGAGCTGTCCGCTGGAGATATCTCTTTTTTCATAAGAGAGGATATTTTCATTAAATCTTAATAAAAGTGCCCCTTTTATTGTTGTACCGGTGTAAATCTCGTTTCCGGTTAAAAGTTCGGGTTTTCCATATTTGACATAGCCGGTTTCGATGTTGTTGTTCACAATCTCAATTTTTTCAATAGATGATTTGCCGTTTTTATAGATAAGTTCTATCTCGCATTGTATATCTGCTGTTTCCGGGATGTCGGGGATAGTTATACATTTTCCGCCGGATGATACACCGTCTGTCAGTAGTCTATCGCCGGTTTTGATTGTATAAAATATCGTGTCCGATATTCCTGTGAAAGCGGAAAAGTCGAGTTCTAATCTGTTGTTTGAGTATTTGTATACTGTCTTGATTCGTCTGTCTGGTTTTGTATCTTCCGGAACAAGATTGTATATCGGAGTTTTGAGGGAAAGATTTTTATCTATGGTGACAGTCAACTCTCCGTTGTTTTCGGACGGATTTTTTATTGTGAAATATCCGTTCTGATTTATATCAATGGTTCCTTGATAACTCTGCGTGCTGTCGGAAATCTTGTATGCGGCTCTGCCTTTGACTGGCGGGTAGATCGTGCCGGTTATTGTTCCGTCAATCCGGTATGCCGATAAAAAAGTCTGTCCGGAGTCTGCGATGCCGTTAAGTTTTATTTTGTACAATACGGGTTCTTTGCCTATTTTCAGGAGGAGTTCTTCGTAGCCGGAGTTTTTGATGACGAGGATTCCGTTTTTGTCGGTTGTCCCTTTTGCGGTTGGAATGTTATCAGATGTGAAAATAGAAATCTCTGTATTGGCACACACAGTTCCATTCCTGCAAACATAAAATAAAACACTTTTAATTGTATCAAAATATGTTAACGATATGTCCCGATAGTTGAATGTGTAGTTATATCGGCTGTTTGATGGAGAACATGGTGTGAGAACGGCGAGGAGAGTTAGTATCATAAAAACGGTTTTTAACATTTTTACTCCGATCTGATTGACGTGTAGATGTTCAGAGCTGATGCGGAATGTGTATGTCCGATAAATAAAAAAACCGTCCGCTTAAGAATTAAATCATAAAGCAGACGGTCTGCGATCGTGACGGGGCTCGAACCCGCGACCTTCGACTTGACAGGCCGACGCGCTAACCAACTGCGCTACACAATCATCTTGAAATGACTTATACTATAGAGTCAGAGAAATGTCAACATCTTTTTTTAATTTTATGGTAACATTTTTCTTAAATTCTTATATTAATTCAAAGGAAAGTGTATTATAAATCGGGAGAATTCATTCTGAACAGATTCGACAGTTATATTTCCATTATTATTTTTTGTTATGATAAAATATGACACACTTAGTCCGAGTCCGGTTCCGATACCGATTGGTTTTGTAGTAAAGAACGGTTCAAATATCCTGTTTTTTGTCTCTTGTGACATTCCGGTACCGTTATCTTCTATTATTATCTCTGCGCTGTTCCTGTTTGTTTTTACTGTTACATGTAATTCGGGTTTGTATTCCGGATCATTTTTCTTTTTTTCAGACATGGCATGGGCGGCATTTTTAAAAAGATTTAGAAAGACCTGCTGAAGTTCTATCTTAGATGCTATTATTTTTCCGTTTAATGGTTCGTAATTTCTTAATATATTTATACTCTTAAAATCATAATTTTTCTCGAGATCATAATCGTGTCCGGAAAGCTCAAGTGATTCATCTAATATGGAACAAATTTCAACTTCCGTTTTGTTATTGTCGCTTTTTCTACTGAAGTTAAGCATATTCTTCATAATATTTGAAGCTCTTATACTCGCTTCGTGCATCTCTTTTAGTATTTCAGGAATATTTCTATCGTTAAGATATTTTGTCATATCATCAAGGCTTAATCCGTATTTTTCTGCAACTTCAATGTTCTTGGTAAAATCAGATGATAAACGGCGCTGTACATTCTGCAAGCCTTGCAATATTCCCCCAAGCGGATTGTTAATCTCGTGTGCCATGCCGGCAGCAAGCCCGCCGATACTCATCATCTTTTCCGACTGTATCATCATCTCTTCGAGGCGCACTTTTTCAGTTATATCGTCCAGTCTTATTACTGCACCTTTAATGCCGTTTGTTATCAGAGGATAAATAGTCAGGTTCATGTATTTGTCTGCTCCGTTTATCTCCTGATACAATTTGTGCAGTTCGACAGGCTTTCTTGTTTCTATTGTCTCTCTCAGGGTTGATATGTATTTCTGATAATCCGGGAAAACGTCGACAATACTGTGTCCTTTAACGCTTTTATCATTGCAGCCGGTCATTTCTTCTGCCGTTTTGTTCATGTTCATTATATTCCCATCCTGATCAACGCTTATCATTATGGATGGCATGGAATTGATGACATTATCAAGATAACTTTTGGTTTTCTTTAACTCCTCGAGATTGCTTCGTGCCTCTGTAACATCTCTGGCAATTACGGCAAACTGCATTCTTTGTGGAGAATAGCACACTACCTCATAATATTTACCGATCTCACTTGCATAATTTTCAAAATGGATGCTTTCACCGGTCAGAGCAACTTTACCGAACGATTCTATCCAGTATTTTTCAGTGTTCGGCATCAGTTCGAGTACCGTCTTGCCGATTGCACTCTCCTTGACTATCCCGGTCATCTTACAGTAACTGTCGTTCATGTCTATAAATCTGTAATCGCATGGAGTTCCATTCTCATCAAGTATAATTTCGTGCAGGACAAATCCGTCTATCATACTTTCAAAAAGCTGTCTGAACTTTAATTCTGATTTTTTGAGAGAG